>NZ_JBLVOL010000115.1:3662-39203 GCF_053543755.1 Achromobacter semiaridum
CGACGGCGCGCCAAACGCGCCGCCAGCAAGCGGATCAGCGGCCCTGACGGCCTCGTCCACCCATCACACCCAACCGCGATTCATGGGCCGAGGCGCCTCGCGGCTGCCAATCGTCGCCGCGCGGGCCCGACGAGGCAGCGGAGGAACTGCGCGGAGCGCGCGGCTTGCCGCCCGCCCCCGGCCCCTTGTTCGCAGCCGGGCCGCCGGCATTACGCGAACCTTCCGCCTTGTTGCCGCCACGGCCTCCAGCGCCCGCGGGCTTGCCATTACCGCTACGGCCGCCATTAGCGCCACGCGCACCCGCCGGTTTGCCGCCGGGCTTGCCGCCAGAAGGCTTGCGGCCGCCGCCCACGGGAGCTTCGGCCACGTTGCCGGCAACGACATCAGCCGAAGCCACGTTGCCGCGCTGGCCGTCTGCCGCCGCCGCGCGCGGACCACGCGGGCCTCGCGGCTTGCCGCCGGGTTTTCCGCCCGGCTTGCCGCCTGGCTTGCCACCAGGTCGGCCACCACCGGCCGCTGCGGAACGATCACCGCCCGGCTTGCCACCCTTGCGGTTGCCGCCCGCGCCTTCCGAGGCCAGGGGATGACCGTTGGCATAGCCACCGGCAATCATCAGGCCCGTACCAAAGGGGTCGGACGGGCAGGCGGCGGTTTGACCCGCGCTACCCAGCCGACCACCTTGCAGCTTGCCGCGACGACCGATTCGGGCACCGTTCATGCCATTGCGATCCATCGTGCCGAACCCGGGAGGCAGCGCGCTGTCATGCGACACCGGCTGCTTCGAGCGGCGACGGTTGCCGCCAGATTCGTCGTCATCGCGCAACAGGCCCAGCTGGACCATCAGCGCGGTAACCAGCGAACCATCCAATTCTTCCCAGCGACCGCGACGCAGCGTGCGCGGCAAAACCACGTCACCAAAGCGCGTGCGGATCAGGCGGCTGACCGTCACACCCACCGCTTCGAACATGCGGCGGACTTCGCGGTTGCGCCCTTCCTGCAAGGTCACGCGATACCAGCGGTTGCTGCCGTCGCCACCCAGGTAATCCAGCGCACCGAACGCGGCCACGCCGTCTTCAAGCTCGATGCCGTCGACCAGCGACTGGCGCTGCGCTTCGTCCATCTCGCCCAGCACGCGAACCGCGTACTCGCGTTCCGTGCCATAGCGCGGATGCATGATGCGGTTGGCCATGTCACCCGAGGTCGTGAAGATCAGTAGACCTTCCGTGTTCAGGTCTAGACGCCCCACCGACAGCCACTTGCCCGTGCGCAGCTTGGGCAAGCGTGCAAACACGCTGGCGCGGCCCGCCGGATCGTCATGACTGACGATTTCGCCTGCCGGCTTGTGATACAGAATCACGCGCGGCGGCTTTTTCGTATTCGTGCGCATGATCGGCTTGCCGTTCACGCGGACCTGATCGTTGGGCGCGACGCGCTGGCCGATATGGGCCGGCTCACCATTGACGGACACACGGCCGGCAACGATCAGTTCTTCCATCTCGCGGCGCGAGCCGATACCGGCGTCGGCCAGCACCTTGTGCAACTTGGGCATGACCGAATCGCTATTCAGGTACTTGCCCAGGCGCTGTTCCATGCGGTCGGTGTTGTCGAGATACGACAGCGCCTGCTCCGCTTCCTGCTCACCACCCCGGGAGTCAGCCGACTCAACCGGTGCTGCGGCCGCGGCGGACTGGCCTTCAGCGGGAGCCTGCTCTGCGGCGGCGTCGCCACGGCGACGGCGGAACGGCGTCCTCAGCTTGCGTCCGCGCCCACGCGCGCCGGCATCGCCTTCAGCAGAGGGTTCGCGCGCGGCGGAGGCGTCCGGCTGGCCGTTGGAAACGGTGTCATCCGAACGGGGATTGTCGTCCTGCATTGCTGTATTCGTTGTCACTGGGACAGCTCCGAATTTCAAACTTGGGTAGGCCTGCCAGGGGCGGGCTCGTCATCATCAGGGGACGCCGATTCAGGATCGGCGCCAGGTTGCGCCGGATCCGCTTCGTCCGAGGCCGTGGAAACGGCATCAGTTTCGGGCCGAACAGGATCATCAAGGCCGAAAGCGGGCTCATGCCCGGCGGCGCCAGGCGCTGCGTGATCGGTCTCGTCAATCGGGTCGGTCGGTTCCGCGTGTTTTGCGTTCGCGACACTTTCCTTTGCAGCACCGGCCGTAGAGGGGTCGGCGGCCATATCGGAAATGTCGTTACCGAACCTGTCGTCGGGGAAACCGGACGGGGTCGGCATATTGGACAAGCCTGCGGCTTGCTCCCGGACGGTGGGTTCGTCGTCGGGATTCGCGCTTTCTTCTGTGCGCGAAACGACGGATTCTACGCTATCGACCGGGTCTATGGGTGCATCGTGTTCCGAAACTGACAATTCCGCAACTGGAACAGGGTCATTTTTTAACGGGTCGGCCATATTTTCGACAGCGAGTTCACCCTGGGCATGCTCATCATCGGCATCCGACCCACCAACACTGAGCGGCCCGTCGGTGGCGGCCTCCGCTGCGCCGGCTTCTGCCGCCTCTTCTGGCGGCGTCTCAACGCCCTCACCCGTCAGCTGCTGCACTTCGCCCAGGTCCAGCCCAGCCAGCGCGGCGGCGGCGTGGGCAGATTCCAGCGGCGGCAACTCGTCCAGCGCCCGCAGCCCCAGATCATCCAGGAACTGTCGCGTGGTGCCGAACAGCGCAGGGCGACCCGGCGCGTCGCGATGCCCGATCACCTCGATCCAGCCGCGATCTTCCAGGGCCTTCACGATTTGCGAGGACACCGTCACGCCGCGTATATCCTCGATATCGCCGCGCGTGACAGGCTGGCGCCAGGCAACAATCGCCAAGGTCTCCATGACCGCGCGCGAGTACTTGGGCGGCTTTTCCGGACTCAGGCGCTCAAGGTAGCGCTGCATATGCGGGCGACTCTGGAATCGCCAGCCGCTGGCCAGCTGCACCAGCTCCAGACCACCATCGGCCCAATTGGCTTGCAGCGTCTCCAACAGCGCGCGCAGCTTGCTGTTATCGAATTGTTCATCGTCCCCGAATAGCTTGCGCATATCGGACAGTTGCATCGGCTGCACCGCGCATAACAACGCGGTTTCCAGCACGAGTATTGCCTCGCTATCGTTCATCGACATTCAAATTCACAAAGGGCTAACTTGCGCTAGGTTTAAAATAAGGTTAATATTCTTTTCTCAGACGCGGGGTGGAGCAGTCTGGCAGCTCGTCGGGCTCATAACCCGAAGGTCGTAGGTTCAAATCCTGCCCCCGCAACCAAATTTGATGAAGGCCTGGCGAATGCGCCGGGCCTTTTTCATTTGTGCTTCGTGGATATGGCGAAAGCAGGCTTGCGCCGAAGCAGCCTTCACCGAAGCAGCCTTCACCGAAGCCGCCTTCACCGAAGCCGCCTTCACCGAAGCCGCCTTCACAGCGCCGGCTTGCAGCACACGCCGGGCAGCAACACCAAACGACAAGCCCATTTGGAATAACGCGCGGCCTGCGCTCAACCCACGATTGCCAATCTTGGCCCGCCAACCCACCATCAAGACGGGACTGCAATCGACGGCGTTGATCGGCGTAGTGTTCACAAGATTCCTGGGTTGACTGCCACTGACAGGCTGGCGCCACAAAAGGCGAACGGGTCAGGATAAAGGCGTAGTGCCTGCGCATCGGATACCGCGGCAGACGCTTTAAGCAAATTCTGGAAAAGCCGGCATCATTGGCCAACAAGCCCGCGGGAAGCACCGGAACCCGGCGCCTGCATCTCACGGCGGTCAGTATCAACGGCCCGGATCAACGGCCCATGACCTTGGCGATATGGCTACCGGCCACACGCCCGACATCAAGCACCCTTGCGCATGCGAAGACCTGCTTCGTCGCACCCTGGCCGGACGCGGGCCAGACTTACGATTCTTGGATATTTTGAAGGTATATGCTGGCGAACACCGAACTGCCAAGACCCACATCAATACCCTTGGCCAGCCGTCCGCGTAATTGGCGAATTATACCGCCATAACGTTGCCCCTCAAGCTTGAAACGCGTGCGCGAGTGGCCCGGATCAGGCACCCGGCTTGTCCCAAGGAGCCGAACCCAAGCGCTCAACCAGAAAGTCCAACATGGAACGCAGTATTAACGGCATTTGCCGGCGCGACGCGTAGACGCCGTAAATGCCCAGCTCCTGAGGCTTGCACTGAGGCAGGATCGCCTTCAAACGGCCGGCCGCAATATATTCATTAGCGTAGTAAGTAGGCAACATCGCAATACCCGCCCCCTCCAACGCCGCATGCAACAGCACGGACACTTCGTTGGCGCTGATATTTCCACTGACGGGCACATCCACGGGCAGCCCTTCCCGCTCGAAACGCCACAGGCTTTTGCCAAAATAAGAATGCGTCAGGCAGTTTCGCAGGGACAGGTCTTCAATCCGAGCCGGCACCCCCTCGCGCGACAGATAATCGGGGGATGCGCACACCACCGACCGGCAAACCGCCAGCTTGCGGGCAATCAGGTTCGGATCCAGGTCATTGGTGATGCGCACCGCCAGATCGACCCGCTCTTCCACGAGATTGACGGCGCGCTCGACCAACATCAAGTCAACCGATGTGCCCGGGTGCAGTTTTACGTAGTCTGTCACCGCGCCGGCCAGATGGCGGGAACCAAACGACATGCTGGTGGTAATTCGCAACAAGCCCCTAGGGGTATCTTCAGGCGTGGACACCGCGCTTCGCAGGTCACCGACCATATCCAGCATCTGGCGGCAACGGGGTAGCGTCTCGGCGCCTGCGGGGGTCAGACTCAAGCGGCGCGTCGTCCGGTGCAGCAGGCGCACCCCCACCCACTGTTCCATTTCAGCCAGGTAGCGGGAAACCATGGCACGCGACATGTCCAGATGAACCGCCGCCGCCGACAGGCTTCCCCGGTCAGCAACCTCTACAAACACCTGCATCGCCTTCAAACGATCCATGATTGTCTCGATTCTTGCATCAGACCGTACCGGTTATACCGTATTTCAGTGCAACATCCGCGCCTAAATGGCGACATTTTGATCACTCGCGGCGGCACGGCAGGTTCAGGCCGGTGCCTGCCCCAACGCCTCAGCAACGGCCGCGCGAACCTGCGCAACGTCCAGGCCGCGAACGATATAGACCAGGTGCGATGCGCGTTCGTCGGTTGGCCATTGCGCGAGTGCGCGCAAGGGGTATAGCTCGCCGTGCACGCCATGCACCTCGCAGGGCAGCACCTCCCCTTCGAAGCACACCAGGCCCTTCATCCGCAAAATCCCCTGCCCATAGCGCTCTTGGATGCGGGACACGCCCGCAAGGAACGCGGCCCGCCCTAGGGGCGACGACAAGAACAAAGAAAAGCTCGCCACCTGGCCATGCCGCTCGACCGGCAGCCGGGTAAACGCTTGAAGCCAATTCGACAATGCAGCGCCATCGCGGCGCGCAGCCACATCGGGGCCATCGCGCAAAATGCCGGCCAGCGGCGCGTCCTGGCGCTGCACACAGCGCTGCGCCCCGGGATTGATGGCAATGACGGCCTGTTCTACGCGCCGCAACTGCGCCGCGTCGGCCAAGTCCGACTTGCTGAGCACGACGGTGTCCGCCAAGGCCAATTGCCGCGCCGCTTCGGGCTGGTTGGCCAATTGCGATTCACCATGGCGCACGTCCACCAAGACAATTGCGCCGCGATACGCGTAGCGCTCCGCCAGAAACCGATCGTGTTTCAGCATGAACAGCGTCGATGCCGGGTCCGCCAACCCGCTGGTTTCGATAATTACCCGGCGAAAAGGCTTGATCCGGCGGCTGACCGCCAACATGAAAAGGTCGCGCAGCGTGTCGACCACCGCCCCGCTGACGACGCAGCACAAGCAGCCGCCCTCGATCAGCACGACATTGGCAGGCGCCAGTCGGACCAGATGATGATCGACGCCGATATCGCCGTATTCATTGACTACAACCACGGCGTCGGCATAAGCGGGGTCGTGCAGCAGGCGGTTCAGCAGCGTGGTCTTGCCACTACCCAGGAAACCTGAAATCACGGTTACGCCGATGCGCTTGTCGTCTTCGATCTGCCCTGGCATTGCACCTGGTCCCGCTTGGTTGTTTTGGATCTGGCGAAGCGTACAACAACCCGCACAACAACCCTATCCGCGCAGTCGCGCACGGCGAAAACAAAAAGGGCCACTCGCTTTCGCGGGTGGCCCTTCAGTTCGGCTTGGGTCCGTTGCCATTGCCTGCTTGCGCGTGGCGGCTTACCGACCTTGAATTCTTTTGGCTCCCCGAGCTGGGCTCGAACCAGCGACCTGCGGATTAACAGTCCGTCGCTCTACCGACTGAGCTATCGGGGATCTGCCAAGAACGCAATTATGAACTAAATTTTTGGCGCACGCAAACTGCGATTTTTTTTGTTCTTTTTGGGCTGACCGTTTCCCATCGCTAAAAAACTCTGATATGATTTCGGTCTTTCCAGATCAGGCCCCATAAACAGGGCGGCGAACTGGAAAGAACTAAGATGTTTCGCTAGTGTTTTGCTCGTTATTCCGCAACCCGGATATTCCGCAACCCGGATATTCTGCAACCCGGAAAGGCAGTGAAACCGAAGCGAATGGTCTTGCCGGCATAGCTCAGTTGGTAGAGCAGCGCATTCGTAATGCGAAGGTCGTAGGTTCGACTCCTATTGCCGGCACCAAATTCTAAAAGCAGCCCTCTCGGGCTGCTTTTTTCATTTCCGCGCCCCAACACGCCGCCGCCCCGCGTTCCCCTACGGGAACTCCGCCCGCCCGCCGCGCGTCCAACTTGCTGGATTTTCATTCAGCCAAGCGAAAACCACCATGCGCATCCTCCTTGTCGAAGACGACATCATGATCGGTGAAAGCGTGCTGGATTGCCTGCGCGCGGAACACTACGCCGTGGATTGGGTCCGGGACGGCAGCGCCGCGGAATCCGCGCTGCGTACCGACCCCTACGACCTCATCCTGCTGGACCTGGGCCTGCCCAAGCGCGACGGCCTGGCCTTGCTGCGCGAGCTACGCGCCCGCAAGGACCGCACCCCCGTCCTGATCGCCACCGCGCGCGATGCCGTCAGCGACCGCATTGCGGGCCTGGACGCAGGCGCGGACGACTACATCGTCAAACCCTACGACGTGGACGAACTGCTGGCGCGCATGCGGGCATTGATACGCCGCAGCGCCGGCCGCGCCGAGCCGGTGTTCGAACATGAGGGCATCACGATCGATCCCCAATCGCACGCTGCCATGGTGGACGGCACCCCGGTTGCTCTGACCGCCCGCGAATGGGCCGTCCTGGAGCCGTTGATCGCCCGTCCGGGCATGATCTTTTCGCGCGCCCAACTGGAAGAAAAACTGTACAGCTGGAAAGACAGCGTCAGCAGCAACGCGGTTGAGGTTTATATTCATGGCCTGCGCAAAAAACTGGGTCCGAACCTGATCCAGAACGTCAGAGGCGTCGGCTATGTCATCCCCAAAACATGAGCATCAGGCTTAGCTATTCGCTGAGGGCCCGCCTGCTGTTTTTTCTGCTGGCCGCCATCGTGGTCGGCGCGTTGGCGCAAGGCGTTATCGCGTATCGCAGCACGCTGGCCCAGGCCGACGACATCTTCGATTCGCTGCTGCAACGCACCGCGTTGTCGCTGGGCACGGGCGACGGCCTGCTCAGCACCGGTCCCCGGCAAAGCCTGGGGGCCGCCACACCCATGGCAGACGATCTGATCATCCAGATCTGGACGCCCGACGGCCTGCGCGTATTCAATTCCCGCTCGCGTCGCCCCCTGCCGGACCAGATCGTGCTGGGATTTTCCGATGCCAGAATGGAAGGCATCACGTACCGCGTGTATGCGCTGGCCACCCCGTTTCAGGTGATTCAGGTGGCGCAGGACATGAACGTGCGCAAGCACATGGCGCGAGAGCTGGCGCTGCGAACCATCGCACCCATCGCGGCGGCGGCGCCGCTGTTGATGCTGGTGGTGTGGTGCGTGGTCAGTTGGTCGCTTCGGCCCGTCAAGCGTGCTCGCGCCCAGGTGGCGGCGCGGCAGCCCGAAGATCTTTCGCCCGTCAACGTGCAGGGCTTGCCCGACGAGATCCGCCCGCTGATCCTGGAATTGAACTTGCTGCTGGAACGCATGCGGACCGCGTTCGCCCAGCAAAAACAATTTGTTGGCGACGCGGCGCACGAGCTGCGCTCGCCACTGGCCGCGCTACGCTTGCAGCTACAGGCACTACAACGCGCCGGCGACGCCGACAGCCGCAAAATCGCGGAACAGCGCCTGGCCTCGGGCATCGACCGCGCCACCCGGCTGGTGGAGCAGATGTTGTCCATGGCGCGTCACGAAAGCACGTCCGAGCCCCCTCCCGCCACCCCCGTGGATTTGGCCGACGTGCTGCGCCAGGCGCTGTCCGAGACGCTGGCGCAGGCCAATGCCAAGTCGATCGCCATCGACATGGACGGTGCCGGCGAAGCACACGCGCAAGGCCACCGCGACGCCCTCACCTTGCTGGCCCGCAACCTGCTGGACAACGCCATCAAGCACAGCCCCGAAGGCGGCCGCATCCGGCTGCATCTGCAATCCACGGCCGGCCAGGCATCTTTCACCATCGACGACGAGGGGCCCGGCATACCGCCCGCCGAACGCGAGCGCGTCTTCGACCGCTTCTATCGCGCCGAAGGCAACACCCAGCACGGCAGCGGACTGGGCCTGTCGATTGCGCGGGCCATCGCGGATCGCCATGGCGCCGACATCATTCTTGAGGACGCGCCCGGGGGCCACGGCCTGCGCGCACGCGTGCAATTTCCCATTCCGCGTTGATTACGCCGATTTAAGATTCGCCTAAGTGTCAGGCCCGAAGATAGCGCCATGTCCTCAAACATGAACGCAGGAGCCGACATGAAGACCTCGCAAATGAAACCCTCGCGCCTAGTGCTGGCGCTGCTGGCCGCTGGCGCCATTGGCGGCGCCGGCGCAACCGCCGTGACGGGCGGCGTGTCGATGGCGGCCAACGCCCCGACCGCCATCGCCGCAACGCCATCCATCAACGCTTCCAGCCCGCCCAACTTCGCCCAGATCACCCGCGACTTTGGCCCGGCTGTCGTCAACATCAGCGTCAGCGGCACTCGCAAGGTGTCCGCCGACGACGATGACCCCTTTGCCCAGTTTTTTGGCCAGATCCCGGGTTCGCGCGGCCGCATGCCGTCGCGTGAAGTCCCGATGCGCGGCGAAGGCTCGGGCTTCATCATCAGCGCCGACGGCATCATCCTGACCAACGCACACGTCGTGCAGGATGCCAAGGAAGTCACCGTCAAGCTGACTGACCGCCGCGAGTACAAGGCGAAGGTGCTGGGCGCGGACCCGCAGACCGATGTGGCCGTGCTCAAGATCGACGCCAAGAACCTGCCGGTGGTCAAGGTGGGTGACGTGAACCAACTGCAAGTTGGCGAATGGGTGCTGGCCATCGGCTCGCCCTACGGCCTGGAAAATACGGCCACGGCCGGCATCGTCAGCGCCAAGGGCCGTTCGCTGCCCGATGACACGTCGGTGCCTTTCATCCAGACGGACGTGGCGGTCAACCCGGGCAATTCGGGCGGCCCGCTGTTCAATGATCGTGGCGAAGTCGTGGGCATCAACTCGCAGATCTACAGCCGCACCGGTGGTTTCCAGGGCCTGTCGTTCTCGATTCCCATCGACGTAGCCTACAAGATCAAGGATCAGATCCTGGAACACGGCAAGGTGCAGCATGCGCGACTGGGCGTGACCGTGCAGGAAGTGAATCAGGACCTGGCCAATTCGTTCAAGCTCGATTCGCCGTCCGGCGCGCTGGTGTCCAGCGTCGAAAAGGGCAGTGCCGCCGACAAGGCGGGCTTGCAACCGGGTGACGTGGTGCGCCAGATCAATGGCAAGACCATCGTGTCGTCGGGCGACCTGGCGTCGATGATTACGCTGGCTTCGCCGGGGGAAAAAATCAAGCTGGACGTCTGGCGCGCCGGTGCCCCGAAGGAACTGGTCGCTACCCTGGGCGGCATTCCGAAGGACAAGACACAGACCGCGTCCGGCGATCAAGACGTGCAGCGCGGTCAACTGGGCCTTGCCCTGCGCCCGCTGAGCCCGCAGGAGCAGCAGGCCTCTGGCACCGAAGGGTTGCTGATCGAGCGCTCTGCCGGCCCGGCCGCCAAGGCGGGCATCGAACCGGGCGACGTGCTGCTGTCGCTGAACGGGGTGCCAGTGCACAACATCGGCCAGGTCAAGGAAGCGCTGTCCAAGGCGGGCAAGACCGTGGCCCTGCTGGTTCAGCGCGGCGAAGACAAGATCTTCGTGCCGGTGCAGATCGGCTGACCGCCAGCCGGCCATCCGGCCGGCCGCTGAACTTACTCCGCGTCGGGCTGCTTGCCCGGCGCGGCGTTTGCGAAAGCCGGCAACTCGCGGCAGGCGGCATCGATGCGCGTCACGTTGGGCATCGCGGAAAGGTCACATTCGAAGCGCTGCGCATTGGCCACCTGCGGCACCAGGCAAAGGTCCGCGATGGTGGGCGTGTCGCCATGACAAAAACGGCCTGTGGCGCTTGAACGTGCCAGCTGGGCTTCCAGCGCTTCCAGGCCTTGATGCACCCAATGCTTGTACCAGGCGGTCTTTGCCGCTTCGTCCACGCCCAGCGTGTGCTTCAGGTACTTCAGCACGCGCAGGTTGTTCAGCGGATGCGTGTCGCAGGCAATACCCAGTGCCAGGTAGCGCACGCGCGCGCGGCCAATCGGGTCGGCAGGCAACAGCGGCGCCTGCGGGTGCGTTTCTTCCAGATACTCGATGATAGCCAGGGACTGGCCGATCACCGCATCGCCATCAATCAAGGTGGGCACCAGCGCCGTCGGGTTCAGCTTGCGATAGCCGTCCGACAATTGCTGGCCCCCGTCCTTCAGCAGGTGCACGGGCAAATATTCGTAAGTCAGGCCCTTCAGATTCAGGGCGATGCGCACGCGATACGCGGCCGAACTGCGGAAGTAGCTGTACAACTGCATGAAGTCTTCTCCTTGTTTTTTTGAGCGCTGTGCCGCCGTGCGGGCGGCGCCGGCTTATTCCAGCGATTCCGTCTGCGCGGACTTGCGCGACAAGCCCTTGGGCAACGGAAAGGCCACATTTTCCTCCAGGCCCGGCATGGTGCGCACCGACACTGCGCCCAATTCCTTGACGCGGTCGATCACCTGCTGCACCAGGATTTCAGGCGCCGAAGCCCCCGCCGTCACGCCGATGCGTTTGCGATCAACCAACCACGCCGGGTCGATGGATTGCGCGCCGTCGATCAGGTAGGACGCCACGCCCTTGCGTTCGGCCACTTCGCGCAGACGGTTGGAGTTGGAACTGTTCGGGCTGCCCACGACCAGCACCAGGTCGCACTCGGGCGCCAGCACCTTGACCGCATCCTGGCGGTTCTGGGTGGCGTAGCAGATGTCGCTTTTCTTGGGCTCGACAATGCTGGGAAAGCGGGCCTTCAGCGCCTGCGATACCGCCGCCGCGTCATCGACGGACAGCGTCGTTTGCGTCACGAAAGCCAGGTTTTCCGGGTCGCTGACTTGCAGGCCCGCCACGTCTTCCACCGTTTCCACCAAGTACATGCCGCCTTGCGCCTGCCCCAGCGTGCCTTCGACTTCGGGGTGCCCCTTGTGGCCGATCATGATGATCTCGCGGCCGGCGGCTCGCATGCGGGCCACTTCAATGTGGACCTTGGTGACCAGCGGGCAGGTGGCGTCAAACACCTGCAAGCCGCGGGCCTCGGCTTCAGCCCGCACCGCCTTGGACACGCCATGGGCCGAGAACACGACGATGGCGCCCGGGGGCGCATCGTCCAGTTCGTCGATGAAGACGGCGCCCTTGGCACGCAGGTCTTCCACGACATAGCGGTTGTGGACGATTTCATGGCGCACGTAGATCGGCGCGCCATGCAGTTCGATCGCGCGTTCGACGATGTCGATGGCGCGGTCCACACCGGCACAGAAGCCACGCGGCTGCGCCAGCAGGACTTCAGCGTCGGAGGCGGTAACGGCCTTGCTCATCAGAGAACTCCCAGCAGCGCCACGTCCAGTTGCAAGCGGACGCCCGCAAGCGGATGGTTGAAGTCGAACAGCGCCGACTCGTCATTGATTTCTTTCAGCACGCCCGAGTAGCGGCCGCCGTTGGGGGCGGTGAACTCGACCAGGTCGCCCGGCTCGAACGTGGCATCGGCGCCCGCGTGCTCGGCAAGCATCGCCCGCGTGACACGTTGGATCAGCTCGGGGTTGCGGTCGCCGTAGGCGTCGGCGGGTTCCAGGGTGACGCTGAATTTCTCGCCTTCGGCATGGCCGATCAGCGCGGCTTCCAGGCCAGGCGCCCACTGGCCGCTGCCCATTTGCAGCGTGCCGGGACGGCCGTCGAAAGTATTCGTGAACACAGAGTCCTTGCCCGGACCGGATGCAAGCGTGATTCGGTAATGCAGCGTCAGGTAGGAATCCGGACGGACAAAAACGTTCACTTCATTAGAGGCGATGCTCAAGATCTGCCACCGTATGGATATTGGATAAACCCTGATTTTAGAGCCTTATATGAAATTGTCTGTCCGGCTGGCAAAACATGAGCGTCCCCGAGAGCGGCTACTGCGTCACGGCGCGGGCGCGCTTCAGGACGCAGAGCTGCTGGCGCTGGGGCTGCGCACGGGGATTCCGGGCACTAACGTGGTCGATTTGTCCAACCGGCTGCTGGAGCGCTTTTCCGGCCTGCGCGGTCTTTTGGGGGCTACTCCCGAGGAACTCATGGCCGTTCCGGGCCTGGGCGCCGCCAAGGCCTGCACCCTGGCCGCCTTGCTGGAGCTGGCGCGCCGCGCCGTCGAAGAAGATTTGACCCGGCCCCATTCTGTGCGCCATCCCGGCCAGGTAAAGCAGTATTGCCTGACGGCGCTGGGCCATCGGCGGGTGGAACACTGCATTGCCCTCTATCTGGACAACCAGCTACGGGTGATCGCCACGGGGGAACTGGCGCGGGGAACGCTGTCGCAGGCGTCGGTCTACCCCCGTGAGGTCGTGCGAGAGGCCCTGCGCCACCACGCAGCCGCCCTGATCGTCGCGCACAACCATCCTTCGGGCTTGGCCGAGCCCAGCGCGGCGGACCGGGGTTTCACGCAACAGCTGAAACAGGCGCTAGCCCTTGTGGACGTTAAACTGGTCGACCACCTAATCGTGGCGGGCGCGTCAGTCATATCGATGGCGGAAATGGGCGGGCTGTAGCTCGGCGACACGGCGTACGCGGCAGCGCCCGCCGCCGCCGGATTTCGTTAGACTACCGCCCTGAATTGCTTTAGGCTTTAACCTATTCGCGCTGGACAATTCGCTGGACAATTCGCTGGATAATTCGCTGGAACTTTCCAGCCGACACGAAAACGCTTCTGATGAAACGCTTGTGGGACATATCCCCGCCCGTCTCCACGGCGTCACCGGTTTTTCCCGGCGACACGCCGTACCGCCAGCAATGGAAATGGTCGCTGACGCCCGGCTGTCCGGTCAACGTCAGTGAAATCACGCTGTCGCCGCACATCGGCGCCCATGCCGACGCCCCCCTGCACTATCAGAACGGCGCGGCCGCCATCGGCGCGGTTTCGCTGGAACCCTTTCTGGGCCCCTGTCGCGTCATCCACGCGATAGATTGCGGCCCGTTGATCACCACGGATCACCTGGCGCACGCAGCGCTGAACCTGCCGCCGCGCGTGCTCGTGCGCACCGCCAAGCATGCGGCGCAAGATTGGTGGACGGACGATTTTTCGGCCTACGCCCCCCAAACCATCGAATGGCTGGCCGAACGCGGCGTCATGCTGATCGGGTTGGATACCGCCAGCATCGACCCCGCGTCCAGCAAGACCCTGGACAGCCACCACACGATCTTGCGGCACGACATGCGGGTACTGGAAAATCTGGTTCTTGATGACGTGCCCGAAGGCGATTATGAATTGATCGCCCTGCCGTTGGCGCTGGTCCAGGCCGATGCCAGCCCCGTACGCGCCGTCTTGCGCGAACTGTAGGCTGGTCCGCTGGCTTTCGGGCGGCCTCCTTATACGGGCCGCCCGCCTTGAAAGACGCACTGCCATGAACCTCTCCCTAGATCACGCTGTCGCGTTTGCGCGCGCCCGATCCTGCGCGCCGGGCTGGCGCGCATTGCCTGGCTCGGCCCGCCGCGCCGCCCCGCCCTGCCACGGAGGCCAAGCATGAGCTGCCCGCACCGCCCCGAAGACATCGTCCATCAGGAAAAAGCGCAGCTGGATTTCGCGCGCGACATGACCTACGGCGACTACCTGCATCTGGATCAGGTGCTGGGCGCGCAGCATCCGCTGTCGCCCGAGCACAACGAGATGCTCTTTATCATCCAGCACCAGACCAGCGAACTGTGGATGAAGCTGATGCTGCACGAGTTGCGCGCGGCCATCGCCAACGTGGCGGCCGACCGGCTGCAACCCGCCTTCAAGATGCTGGCGCGAGTCAGCAAGATCATGGAGCAGCTGGTTCATGCCTGGGATGTGCTGGCGACGATGACGCCTCCCGAATACTCGGCGCTGCGGCCGTACCTGGCGCGTTCCAGCGGCTTCCAGAGCTACCAGTACCGTCAGATCGAGTTCCTGCTGGGCAACAAGAACGCGGCCATGCTGAAACCGCACGCGCACCGCGAAGACCTGCTGGCCCAGGTGCGCAGCGCGTACGACGCGCCCTCTCTGTATGACGAGTCCCTGCGGCTACTGGCTCGCCATGGCATCGCCGTGCCGGCGGACCGCCTGGACCGTGACTGGACCCAGCCCTATGAATCGTCGGAAGGCGTGGAAGCCGCATGGCTGACGGTGTACCGCGATACCGACCGTTATTGGGACCTGTACCAGCTGGGCGAGAAACTGACCGATCTGGAAGACGCGTTCCGACTGTGGCGATTCCGCCACGTCACAACCGTTGAACGCGTCATCGGTTTCAAGCGCGGCACCGGTGGCACGTCCGGCGTGGATTACCTGCGGCGGATGCTGGATGTCGTCCTGTTCCCCGAGATCTGGAAACTGCGCACGGAACTATAAGGGCCCGTCCCCTTTTGCGCCTCGCAGGCGGGCTGTCGATTCTGGCCTGCCCGCCCTGGTCTACCGGGAAAAACCCGTGCTAGAATTTGGGGTTACTTTTTGGATACGTGGCTGGAATCCTTGCGTGGGCGTTCTACTGTGAACGGCATAACGCGTCCTGGCTGGCGACCCTACAACTTGAAAGACCCCTTGGCGGGTCCTAGGATAAGCACCATGAAAGAAGGCATTCACCCCGAATACCGCGAAGTCGTCTTCGCCGACCTGCAAACGGGTAACAAGTTCATCACCCGTTCGACCGTGCACACGCGCGAAACCGTCGAAATCGACGGCAAGACGTACCCGCTCTTCAAGTGCGACGTGACCTCCGAATCGCACCCGTTCTACACGGGCGCTCAAACGCGTATCGTCGAAACCGGCCGTGTGGAAAAATTACGCGCCCGCTTCGCCCGTACCGCCGGCACGGTCAAGTCCGCTTCCTGATCCTGTTGCTCCTACGGGAGTCACAGCAAAAAGGCAGCCTCCGGGCTGCTTTTTTTTCCTCCCTCGCCTGCTTTTTTTGCAAGCCAGGGGCTGGCGCAACCTGATCCCTCGGTTACATTAACGCCCGTGTCCCCACTTTCTTTTTCCACTCCTGCCCGGCTCACGTCCGTGGCAACCGCGAAGCTTCCCAGGCTGATCCTGCTGGGCCTGGCGCTGGCCTATATCGTGGCCGGCCTGTTCATGCGCGACCCGTGGAAAACGGACGATGCGGTTGGCTTGGCGACGATGATCACGGCCATCCGGGAGGGCGGCATCACATGGTTGCTGCCTCAGGTCGGGCTGCTGGCCCATGCCGAAGAAGGCCCGCTGATTACCTGGGTGGGCGCCATCTGCATCTGGTTGTTCGGGCCGTTCATTGGTGACATCACCGCCGGCCGCCTGCCGAACCTGCTGTGGTTCGGCATCACGGCCGCCAGTGTCTGGTACGGCACCTACCTGCTGGGCCGCCGTAGCGAAGCGCAGCCGCTGGCGCTGCCCTTTGGCGGCGAACCCGAACCGCGTGACTACGGGCGCATGCTGGCCGACGCCGCCCTGCTGCTGCTGCTGGCTACCGTGGGCATCCTTCAGCGCACGCACGAAACCACCGTCGTACCCGCAATCATGGCCTGCCAGGCGCTGGCCTTTTATTCGTTGGCGCGCAGCGTCGACCGGCCGGTTACCGGCACCACCACGCTGGGAATCGCGCTGGCCGCAAGCTTCCTTACGCGCGGTTGGGTGGGCGCGGTTCCCATCATGATCGGCGCACTGCTGGCGTTCTATCCGCGCAGTCAATTGTGGAAATGCAAGCGCTGGCTGCCGTGGGCGGTGCTGGTAACGGTAGCGCTGATTCTGGCTTGGTGGATCCCGGCCAGCGAAAGCAGCCAGTATTGGATCCGCAACTGGAAGACCTGGAATCTGACGTCATTCGCCCTGCCGACCTGGCATGACATGGGCCGCACGTTGCGCGACCTGCCTTGGTACTTGTGGCCGACATGGCCGCTGGCCTTGCTGGCGGTCTGGCGCTGGCGCGAGTGGATCTACGCCCCGCACATCTGGCTGCCGTTGATGCTGCTGGTCTGCGCTGCACTGGTGCTGTTCGTACTGGAAGAAGCGTCCGACTCCGAATACGTGATGCTGGCCGTGCCCTGCGCCGTGCTGGGCGCGTTCTCGTTACCCACGCTGCGCCGTGGCGTGGTCAATACGCTGGACTGGTTTGCCGTCATGTGTTTTTCGCTGACGGCGGCCACCGCGTGGCTTGGCTGGGTAGCCCTGCACTTCAATTGGCCGGCGCAGATTTCCCGCAATATCGCCCGTCAGACCACCGGCTACGAGCCCGTCATTTCGTGGGGCGCCTTCACGCTGGCGGTGATCTTCACCGTGGCCTGGATTGCGCTGGTGGTGTGGCGCCTGCGTGTACGCCCGCAAGCGCTGTGGCGCGGCACGGTGCTGTCCGCGGGCGGCCTGACCGTAACGTGGATCCTGCTGGTGCTGCTGTGGCAACCCGCCGTGGACTACGCGCGCAGCTATCGCACGGTGTCGGGTCAACTGGCGCAGGCACTGGCGCAACACGCGCGGCCCGGCGAATGCGTGCGCGGCCTGAGCCTGGGCAGCGGTCAACGCGCTTCGTTCCTGATCTTTGACAACCTGACCTTCACGTTCGACGCGAAGTGCACGTTGATCCTGCAACAGACCAACAACCAAAGCCTGCGCGACAACACCGCCGCGTATAGCGACGGGGCCGACGTCTTGTGGCAGGGAGGCCGCCGCGCCGATCGCCAGGAAGTGTTCCGACTGCTGCGAGTCGGCCCGAACCGATGAATTCCGTCAACGCGGCGCCGATCTCGTTCGGCGCCACCCTGCGCGGCATCGCCAAACAAGCGTGGCCGGTGCTGATCAGCCAGTGGGCCGGCATTTCGTTCGGCGTGCTGGACACCGCCATGACCGGCCATTCCAGCGCCAGCGACTTGGCCGCGATGGCCTTGTCCGCCTCTATCTACATCACGGTTTTCGTTGGATTGATGGGCGTCGTGCACGCCCTGATCCCCATCCTTGCGCAGCAATTCGGCGCCGGCAACAACAACGAAGTCGGCCGCAGCTGGGGCCAAGGCGTCTGGCTGGCCCTGGGCTTGTCGGTGGTGGGCGCGGTGCTGATGCTGTTTCCGGACGTGTGGTTATCCATGTCGGGCGATGTAGCGCCGGGCGTGCGCGAACGGATCGGGTCCTACTTGCAGGCCCTGGTGCTGGCCCTGCCCGCCGCGCTGGTATTTCGTACCATCTACGCGCTGGGCACCTCGGTTTCGCGGCCCAAGCTGGTCATGGCGATCAACCTGTCCGCCATTGCATTCAAGGCGTTTTTCAACTGGCTGTTCATCTACGGCAACCTGGGCCTGCCTGCCATGGGCGCCACCGGTGCGGGGCTGGCAACCGCCGTGGTGTCGTGGATGAGCCTGGGCTTGGGCCTGTGGGTCATCACGCATGACCGCTTCTATCGCCGCTTCAACCTGCGCGTGGGCAAGCCCGATTGGAAGACCTTGAAGGAACTGCTGCGCCTGGGCATCCCCATGGGCGGTTCGTACCTGGTTGAGGTGTCGGCCTTTACTTTCATGGCTTTGTTGGTGGCGCGCGAAGGCACGTACGTCACGGGCGGACACCAGATCATGTCGAATCTGGCCGCCCTGTGCTACATGATGCCGATGGCGCTGGGCGTGGCCACCGCCGCGCTGACCGCGCAGGCCATCGGCGCGGGCAACCTTGCGCACGCGCATCGCACCGGCATGGCCGGGCTGGCGTTGGGCCTGATCGGCGCACTGCTGACCGCCGCCGTGCTGCTGGTGGGGCGCCCCCTGATCCTGGCCGCGTACACCGACGACATCGGCGTGGCTGCCGTGGCCACGACACTGCTGGCCGTGCTGCCGCTGTTTCACCTGTTCGATTCCATGCAGTGCATCAATTCGTACCTGCTGCGCGCCTACAAGGTGGCGGTGGTGCCGCTGTTGTTGCAGGTGGTGGCGCTGGCGGGCGTGGGGCTGGTCGGCGGCTGGTGGTTCGGCTTTGGCCCCGGCCGGGGCGGTCTGGACGGTATCCGCAATGCGCTGCTGCCCGGCTCACCCGAAGGCGCGGGCAGCATGTGGTTGATGGCGATGGTGGGCTTGGCGCTATCCGCCATCCTGCTGCACATCTGGTATCGACGCATCGTGCGTACGTTGGCTGTGGCACGGTAGCCTGCGCCGCCCTGCCCTGGCGGCTATGCGCCGGTGGCATACCAATAAAAAAAGCAGCCAGACGGCTGCTTTTTTATTGGGATTGACGGCTGAAACCGGAAAGGACCGGATCAAACCACCTTCGGTCGCTTGTCGATCACGCGGCGCGCCTTGCCCGTCAAGGTGCGCTCCACATGGCCGGCGTCCGACACCTGGATGCGCGCGCTGACGCCGATGTGCGTCTTCACGGCATGCTGCAATTGCTTGCCCAGGTTATTGCGTTCGGCCTCCGACAGCCCCGAGAACTCGGCGCGCACTTCGGTCAGGATTTCAAGCTCGTCCATATTGCCGGTACGCGACAGCACCAGTTGATAATGCGGCGCCAGCTGGGCGATCTTCAGCACCAGTTCTTCCACCTGCGTCGGGAACATGTTCACGCCCCGCACGATCAACATGTCGTCGCTGCGGCCGGTGATCTTGCCGATGCGGCGCATGCTGCGCGCCGTGGGCGGCAACAGGCGGGTCAGGTCGCGGGTGCGGTAGCGAATGATCGGCATCGCTTCCTTGGTCAGCGACGTGAACACCAATTCGCCGGCCTCGCCATCGGCCACGGGTTCGCCGGTGTCCGGGTTGATGATCTCGGCGTAGAAATGGTCTTCCCAGACAACCGGGCCGTCTTTGGTTTCCACGCATTCGCTGGCCACGCCCGGCCCCATCACTTCCGACAAGCCGTAGATGTCCACCGCGTCGATACCGGCTTCTGCCTCGATATCGGCACGCATCTGGCCCGTCCACGGCTCGGCGCCGAAGATGCCGATACGCAGCGAGCTTTGACGCGGATCAATGCCCTGGCGGCGCTGTTCTTCCAGAATATTGCAGAAATATGAGGGCGTGACCATGATGATGTCCGGACGGAAATCGTTGATCAGCTGCACTTGCTTTTCGGTTTGCCCGCCCGACATCGGGATGACCGTGCAACCCAGGCGCTCGGCGCCGTAATGCGCGCCCAGGCCGCCGGTGAACAGCCCGTAGCCATAGGCAATGTGCACGGTGTCGCCCGGCTTGCCGCCGGCCGCGCGGATCGAGCGCGCCACCAGGTTCGCCCAGTTGTCCAGGTCGCCCTTGGTGTAGCCCACCACCGTCGGCTTGCCCGTGGTTCCGCTGGACGCGTGCACGCGCGAAATACGCTCGCGCGGCACGGCAAACATACCGAACGGATAGTTGTCGCGCAGTTCCTTCTTGGTCGTGAACGGAAACTTCGAAATATCGGACAGCTGCTTCAGGTCATCGGGATGCACGCCCGCTTCGTCGAACGCTTTCTTGTAATGCGGAACATTGTCGTACGCATGCTTGAGCGACCACTTAAGGCGCTCAAGCTGCAACGCACGCAGCTCGTCCTGGCTGGCATGCTCGATGGGGTCCAGCCCCGGCTTGCTCATGGTGTTGGACATGGTTATCTCTCTCCTGAATTTCTCTTTACGCCGGTCCGGTCGGCGCGCGGGGTTCTATCTTTGGTGGATGACGAATGTTCTAGTGGCGTTGGACCATCATCCTCAGCCTTCGGCGGCAACCCCCACGATCTGGCCCTTGATGCGATAGGACCGCCCGCGAAACAGGGCGACATTGCGGCCGTCCTGGTTGGTAACGGTGACGTCGTACACGCCCGTGCGGCCGGCCAGCGAACGCTCTTGCGCCACGGCGGTCAGCAAGTCGCCTTCAAAGCCGGGTGCCAGGTAATCGATGGTGCAGCCCGACGCCACGGTGCTGACGTTGCGCGAATTGCAAGAGAACGCGAACGCGCTGTCGGCCAGCGCGAAAATGAAGCCGCCATGGCAGGTCTTGTGCCCGTTCAGCATGTCGCCGCGCACGCGCATCGTCAGCCGCGCATAGCCGGGCGCCATTTCCTCGACCTTCATGTCCAGGCCTTGCGAGGCCGCGTCGCCCGCGTACATCACGGTGCCAACGGCCTGCGCCAGTTCCTGCGGATCGCTGGGCGCTTCAATGGGGGGAACGTGCACGGTCATCATTGCCCCTTGAATTGCGGTTCGCGCTTGCCCAGGAAGGCGGCGACGCCTTCGGCGTAGTCGGCGCTACGGCCCAGTTCGCGCATCATGTCGCGTTCCAGGTCCAGCTGCGTCGACAGGTCATTGCCCAGGCTGGCCTGCATGGCCCGCTTGGTGTATGCCAGGCCCTTGGTGGGCGCCGTGGAAAAGTGCTGCGCCAGCCGTTCCAGCGTGGCGTCGAATTCCTCGTCCGCCACGCACTGCCAGATCAGGCCCCATTCCTCGGCCTGCTTGGCGCTGAGCTTGTCGCCCAGCATCGCCAGGCCCATGGCGCGCGCGCGGCCCACCAGTCGCGGCAGCGCAAAGGTGCCGCCGGTGTCGGGAATCAAGCCCAAGCGGCAGAATGACTGGATGAAGTTGGCCGACGCCTTGGCGATGACGATGTCGCCCGCGAACGCCAGGTTGGCGCCCGCCCCCGCCGCCACGCCGTTCACGCCGACCACAACGGGCATCGGCAAGGCGTTCAGGCGGCGCACCAGTGGCGCGTAGAACTTGTCGACGGTTTCGCCCAGGTCGGGCGGCGTGCCGTCTTCGGCGGGCTTGCGCTCGCTTAAGTCCTGCCCTGCGCAAAAGCCCCGGCCCGCACCGGTCAGCACCAACACGCGCGCGCCTTCGCTTTCCACGCGCGTCAACGCGTCGGCCACTTCGGCGTGCATGTTCGCCGTGAAGCTGTTCAGCTTGTCCGGGCGGTTCAGCGTCAGGCGGGCGATGCCGCCCGACAAATCAAATTGAATGTCCTGGTAGCTCATAAGCGTCGCCCTGCTTAGACGTGACGGCGGGTTTGCACCACGCGGAAGCGGTTCGACACGAAGGCGGTGTCGGACAGCGCGGCGTTGGCGGCCGGGTTGGCGCCGGTGCCGTGGAAGTCGCTGAAGGCCGCGGTCTGGTTGACGAACACCGCGCCCGTCAGGTTCAGCGACAACGACA
The DNA here is from genome assembly GCF_053543755.1 of Achromobacter semiaridum. Taxonomy (NCBI): domain Bacteria; kingdom Pseudomonadati; phylum Pseudomonadota; class Betaproteobacteria; order Burkholderiales; family Alcaligenaceae; genus Achromobacter; species Achromobacter semiaridum. The sequence continues at coordinate 25,431 of NZ_JBLVOL010000115.1, forward strand.
CGCCGGACACTTCAGCCGCGTCCTGCACCTGGTCGGCCACTTGCGGGTCGGTGGTGTAGGCAGACAGCGACAGCGCGCCGTGCTGAATGACGCTGTCACGCGCCAGCTGGACGCTGTGGGCGGTGGAGTCCGTGGCCACCACGAAGGCGATCGGGCCAAACCATTCCTGGCTGATGGCGGCGTTGCCGGCTTCCGTACGCAGCAGCAGCGGCGTGCGCACGCGGGCATTTTCAAACTGCGGGTGCGTCAGCGTCTTGCTGTCCGCCACCACAGGCAGGCCCAGCGCGCGGGCCTTTTCGATGCGCTGGACGATGCCGTCGTTCTGGATGGCGCCCGTCAATTCCACGGCGCGGGCGGCGTCGGCGCCCAGCTTTTCCAATGCAACGCCCAAGGCGGCGGCGACGTCGTCAAAGCTGACGCGGCCTTCGGGCGTGTTGATGCCGTCGCGCGGCACGTAGATGTTTTGCGGCGCCGTGCACATCTGGCCCGAGTACAACGCCAGCGAGAACGCCAGGTTGCGCGCCACGCCCTTCAAGTCGTCGGTGGAATCGATGATGACCTGGTTGACGCCGGCCTTCTCGGTGTAGACCAGCGCCTGGCGGGCGTTATCTTCCAGCCAGTTGCCGTTGGCGGTGCTGCCGGTGAAGTCCACGATCTTGACGGCCGGGTCCAGCGCCAGCTTCTGCGCCGTGTCGTCGCCCGCTTCATGCGCGGCCAGCAACACCACATCGGGGTCAAAGCCGGCCTCTTGCAGCACTTCGCGCGCAACCTTCACGGTGATGGCCAGCGGCAGGATCGCGCCCGGGTGCGGCTTGACGATAACCGTGTTGCCCGTGGCCAGGCTGGCGAACATACCGGGGTAGCCGTTCCACGTGGGAAACGTCGAGCAGCCGATCACCAACGCCACGCCGCGCGGCACCACGGTGAACTGCTTTTCCATGCGGATCGGGTCGTTCTTGCCTTGCGGCTTTTCCCACATCGCCACGCCCGGAATGCGCGACATTTCCTGCCATGCGTAGGTCACCGCTTCAAAGCCGCGGTCTTGCGCGTGCGGGCCGCCGGCCTGGAAGGCCATCATGAACCCCTGGCCGGTGGTGTGCTGCACGGCGTAGGCAATTTCGAAGCTGAGCTTGTTCAGGCGCGCCAGGATTTCCAGCGACACGCCCACCCAGGCTTGCGGACCGGCGCGGCGCCAATCTTCCAGCGCGCGCTTGGACGCACTGATCAGCTTGTCGACCGGCACATGCGGGTACGTGATGCCAAGGTCAAAACCGTAGGGCGATTTCTCGCCGCCCACGGTGCCGTCGGCGTCGTGCAGGTTCAAGGGAAACGGCTTGCCCTTAAGGGCTTCGAAGGCGGCGCGGCCGTCGTCGTTGGCGGTTTCGCCATAGTTGCGCGGGCTGGGCGATTCGGCAAAGGGGCTCCAGTAGCCGCGCAGCGCGGCCGCCGCCAGGGATTGTTCCAGCACGGGCTGGTGACGTTCAAAGAATTTTTGGGACACGCTTGTCTCTCCAATGAATTAGGGGTGTCTGACTGGCACGGGCCGCGTCAGGTTTCCTGGTCGAAGTCGATAACCAGGCGGTCGCTGACCGGAAAGCTCTGGCAGCTCAATACGAAACCGCGCGCCACTTCGTAGTCTTCCAGGGCAAAGTTGGCGTCCATATCCACTTCGCCTTCAATGACCTTGCAGCGGCAGGTGGAACACACGCCGCCCTTGCACGAATAGGGCAGCTCGATTCCCTGCGCCAGCGCCGAGTCCAGCACGCTGTCTTTATTCTTATCGATCACAAACATGCGGCTGTGGCCGTCTTGCACCACGGTCACCTCGCACTGGCCCTTGCCCGGCGCCTGCGGCGCGTCGTGGCCGGTGCGCAATGCGCGCGGCCCCTTGGGCGCGCCGAACAATTCGAATTTGATGTTCGACTTCGGAATGCCGCGCGCTTGCAGCCGCTCGACCACGCTTTCGGTCATGGTCTGCGGACCACAGACAAAAGCGTAATCGATGTCCTCGGGGCTCATCCAGGCCGACATCAATTGATCGACCTTGTCGCCATCCAGGCGGCCGTTGAACAGTTCAATGTCCTGCGTCTCGCGGCTCATCACGTACACCAGCGAGAAGCGCTCCATGTACAGGTTCTTAAGATCTTCGATTTCTTCGCGGAACAGCACGGCCGACGACGCGCGGTTGCCGAAGAACAGCGTGAACTTGCTGCGCGGTTCGGTGGACAGCGCGGTTTTCACCAGCGAGAACACCGGCGTGATGCCGCTGCCCACCGCGAAGGCGACGTAATGGCGCTGGTTCTCGGGCGAGAAATCCACCGTGAAGTTGCCGGCGGGCGCCATCACTTCCAGCGTCTGGCCGGGTTGCAGCTCGTGGTTGGCCCAGCTGGAGAACGCGCCTTCGTCGACCTTTTTGATGGCCACGCGCAGCAGCTTGTCGTGCGGCGCGGAACAGATCGAGTACGAGCGGCGCAGCTCTTCGCCGTTCAGTTGCGTGCGCAGGGTCAGGTACTGCCCCGGCAGGAAGGCAAACTCGTCGGACAGCGTGTCGGGCAGATCGAAGGTCACCACCACGGCATCGCGCGTGTTGCGCGCCACCGAGGCCACCTTCAAGGAATGAAATTGGTTGCTCATCTTGAAACCGCTCTCAGTGAGTCTTGAAATAGTCGAAGGGTTCGCGGCAAGACACGCAGCGATACAGCGCCTTGCACGACGTGGACCCGAAGTTGCTGACCATCCGCGTATCGCGCGAGCCGCAGCGCGGGCATGCGATGGCGGGCGCGACAGCGCGGCGGCTGATGCCCGAAATATCGATGGCGCGCTCGGCGGGCGCGGCGATGCCGTAGCCCTTGAGGGCTTCGCGGCCCTTTTCGCTCATCCAGTCGGTGGTCCAGGCGGGCGCCAGGCGCGTGTCGACACGGACGTCGGCCACGCCATGGCGCGCCAGCGTCTGCTGGATGTCCTGCGTGATTTCGCGCATGGCCGGGCAGCCGGAATACGTGGGGGTGATGACGACGACACAGGTGTCGCCCTCCCAGGTCACCTCACGCACCACGCCCAGGTCCACCACGGACAGCACGGGGATCTCCGGGTCGGGGACCTCGTGCAGCCAGGCATAGACCTGGTCGGCGGAAACGGGCGCCAGCGCGTTCACCAGGTGGCTCCCGGGTAGGCACGCGGCAGGTGCTGCATTTCGGCCAGCACGTAGCCCAGCGCTTCGGTGTGCTTGCCCTGGCGGCCACCCCGGTAGGCCAGATGATTGGCGGCGGTTTCATCCGGAACGGTCAGCGTGGCTTCTTGCAGCACTTCGCGCACGTGTGCCAGCCACGGTTCGCGCAGCGCGGCCAGTTCGCAGCCGATGCCGCGCGTGGCCACGTCCTGGTCGACGGCGTCGTCGGCGAACAGTTCGCCGGTAAAGCGCCAGGCGTCGTCGATGGCGGCCTGCATCTTGGCGTGGCTTTCGTCGGTGCCGTCACCCAGGCGCACCACCATGTCCGACGAACGGCGCACGTGGTAGGTGACTTCCTTGATGGACTTGGCGGCAATGGCGGCAACGCGTTCGTCGGAGGATTGCTCCAGGCGTTGCAGCAGGAAGTAGTGCCAGACGTCGAACAGGAACTGGCGCGCCATGGTGTCGGCATAGTTGCCATTGGCGCGTTCGACCAGCAGCACGTTGTGGAACTGGTGTGCGTCGCGGTGGTAGGCCAGCGCGTCTTCGTCGCGGCCCGCCCCTTCGACTTCGCCCGCCAGCGTCAGCCACATTCGCGCCTGGCCCAACAGGTCCAGCGCGGTATTGGTCAGCGCCAGGTCTTCTTCCAGGATGGGGCCGTGCCCGGTCCACGCACCCAGGCGCTGCGACAGGATCAGCGACGAATCGCCCAGGCGCAGCAGGTATTCAAACAGAGTCTTGTCCATGTCTGCCTGCCGCCTTACATGTGCTTGATTTCTTCGGGCATCGGGAAAAACGTGGGATGCCGGTAGACCTTGCTGTTGGCCGGTTCGAACAATGGTTCCTTGTCGCCGGGGCTGCTGGCCGAGATGTCCGAGGCGCGCACGACCCAGATGCTCAGACCTTCGTTGCGGCGCGTGTAGACGTCACGCGCGTGATTGATCGCCATTTCGGCGTCCGGGGCATGCAGGCTGCCGACGTGCTTGTGGGCCAGGCCGTGCTGGCTGCGGATGAACACTTCCCACAAAGGCCAGTCTTTGCTCATGATGGATATCCTTGAAATGCCGGGCGCGCGCGGCGCGCACCGGTATGCAGTGAAGGTTGCGGTATGGGTTGCAGCAAGGGTTGCGGCGCGGGATGCGGACGCGGGTTGCAGGCGCGGGTTGCGGACGGGCAGGCGTTGCTGACCGCCTCAAGCGGCCTTGCGTTGCGCCTTCTTGTCCGCGTAAGCGACCAATGCGTCGCGCACCCAGGCGCCGTCTTCGTGCGCCTTGACGCGCGCGGCCAGGCGTTCGCGGTTGCACGGCCCATTGCCCTTGAGCACAGCGTAGAACTCGCTCCAGTCGATCTCGCCGAAGTCGTAGTGGCCGCGCTCCGCGTTCCACTTCAGGTCAGGGTCCGGCACGGTCAGCCCCAGGTATTCGGCCTGCGGCACGGTCTGGTCCACCATTTTCTGGCGCAGCTCGTCGTTGGAGAAAAGCTTGATCTTCCATGCCATCGACTGCGCGCTGTTGGGCGAATCGGCGTCGGACGGGCCGAACATCATCAGGGCCGGCCACCACCAGCGATTCAGCGAATCCTGCACCATCGCCTTTTGCTCGGGCGTGCCATGCAGGCACATCTGCATCAGCAGGTCGTAGCCCTGGCGCTGGTGGAAGGATTCTTCCTTACAGACGCGAACCATGGCGCGCGCGTAGGGGCCGTAGGAACAGCGGCACAGCGGAATCTGGTTGATGATGGCCGAACCATCGACCAGCCAGCCGATCATGCCGATGTCCGCCCAGCTAAGGGTCGGGTAATTGAAGATGCTGGAGTATTTGGCGCGGCCCGCGTGCAGGTCGTCGATCAGATCATCGCGCGACACGCCCAGTGTCTCGGCGGCGCTGTACAGGTACAGCCCGTGGCCGGCCTCGTCCTGCACCTTGGCCAGCAGGATCGCCTTGCGCTTGAGCGACGGGGCCCGCGTGATCCAGTTGCCTTCGGGCAGCATGCCGACGATTTCCGAGTGCGCGTGTTGCGAGATCTGGCGCACCAGCGTCTTGCGGTAAGCATCGGGCATCCAGTCCTTGGCCTCGATGCGCACGCCATCGTCTATGCGGCGCTGGAACGTCTGTTCGGGGCCTTCAAGCTGGTCAGCGGTTTTGACCTGTTTGACGCCGGTTTCGACGAGTTGAGCGTACATGTTTGTCTCCTTGAGACGGTTTGCGAAATCGCAAGGCAAACGTTCCGCAGTGCCGTCATGTCATAGGCGGATTATTTAATACAAAAAAACCATTGTCAAACGCAAAGCTGTATCACATTGGATTTATGTATCATATTGCGGATCCTGATATCGGCCGCATGCGGCCCCCCTTATGGCAAACCCTACGTCGCCTTTGGACCGTTTCCTGTCCCGCTTGTTGAAAAGCGACCCGCCTCGCGCCAAATCGCTCTGCGTCAGCCTGCTGGGGGACGCGTTGGCGCCACACGGCGGCGCCATCTGGCTGGGCGACCTGATCGAACTGCTGGCCCCGCTTGGTATCAATGAGCGCCTCCTGCGCACGAGCGTTTTCCGGTTGGTGGCGCAAAACTGGTTGCAATCCGAGCGGCATGGCCGGCGCAGCCTGTACTTGATTTCGGAACAGGGGCTGCGACATACCGCGCATGCCTCGCAGCGCATCTACGAAGGTGCGACGCAGGACTGGAACGGGGAATGGACGTTGGTGGCGCTGCCGCGTACGGGCAACGGGCTGGCCGAGCGCGCCGAATTGCGTCGGGAATTGGTCTGGGAAGGGTTCGGCATGATCGCGCCGGGCTTGTTCGCGCACCCGCACACCGAGGCACGGGCCGCGCACGACATTCTTGAAAAGCTGGGTATCCCGGATCGGGCGCTGGTGCTGTCCGCCCGGGACCTGGCCGGCGCCGGCGGCCTGCCGATTGCCAGCCTGGCCTCGCAATGCTGGAACCTGGACGACGTGGCTGAGCAGTACCGCCAGTTCTCCCGCAACTTTGGCCCGCTGGAAAAGTTGCTGGATGAGGCGCCGCCGCCCGCCGACGCGTTCGTCGTACGGGTCATGCTGCTGCACAATTGGCGCCGGATCGTTCTACACGACCCCCAATTGCCTGCCCCCATGCTGCCCGACAACTGGCCGGGCCACGCCGCGCGCGCGCTGTGCGGAAGAATCTACTGGAAGGTATTTGACGCGTCGGAGACGCACCTGAACGCGCGCGCCGGACAGGATAACGCGCGGTATACGCCGTTGACGGCCGAGGTGGAATCCCGTTTCGGCGGGCGGCCGACCTGACAGGCGGTGCCGCGGGCGGGTCAAGGCCCCTGCCCGCTCATGACTGGGGGTGAATGCGGCTAGCGGAATGCGGCCCGATGAATGCGGCCCGATGAATGTGGCCCGATGAATAGGCCCGATGAATAGGCCACAGAATGCGGCCCCAGAATGCGGCCCCAGAATGCGGCCCAGTGATCAGGGCCGTTTCGATGCCGCCCGCCCTACACCTTCAGCAGGTGCTCACGGTAGTACTTGAGTTCGTCGATGGACTCATAGATGTCGGCCAGCGCTTCGTGGCGGCTCTTTTTCTCGAAGCCCTTGTAGACGGCCGGCGCCCAGCGGCGCGCCAGTTCCTTGAGCGTGCTGACATCCAGGTTGCGATAGTGGAAGAACTGCTCCAGGCGCGGCATGTACGCAAACATGAAGCGGCGGTCCTGGCTGATGGTATTGCCGCACAACGGCGATTTACCCGGAGGCACATGCTGCGCCAGAAACGCCAAGAGCGTATCCTCTGCCTGCGCTTCGGACACCGTGGACGCGCGCACCTTGTCGATCAGGCCGCTTTTGCCGTGCGTGGATTTATTCCAGTTGTCCATGGCGTCGAGCAGGCTGTCGGGCTGGTGGACAACCAGCACCGGGCCTTCGGCCACGACCGTCAGGTCGGGTTCCGTCACCACGACGGCCACCTCGATGATGCGTTCTTTCTCAGGATCCAGCCCGGTCATTTCCATGTCCAGCCAGACCAGGCGATTTTCGTTCACAGCCATATAATTTGCCTATAAAACACGCGATTTTCGCACATCCCTACTGAGCAAAACGCTTCGCCCATGTTCACACTGCTGTTCGTTGCTTTCCTGCTGGCCGATATTGCCGTGCGCCTGTGGCTGGCCGGTCGCCAGATCCGCCACGTTGCGCGTAACCGTGATCGCGTGCCGGATGAGTTCTCGCCTCGTATCGGCCTGACCAGCCATCAGCGCGCGGCCGATTACACCATCGCTCGCGTCAAACTGGGCATGCTTGAACGCACCTACGACGCCATTTTGCTGGTCTGCCTGACATTGATGGGCGGGTTGCAATTCATCGACCTGATGGTTGGGCAGCTTACCAGCAATGACTTTTTGCGCCAGATGCTTTTGCTGGTCGTGGTGGCGCTGGTGCTGGGCGTGCTGGGCCTGCCTTTCACGCTGTGGCGGCAGTTCAAGCTGGAGGCACGTTTTGGCTTCAACCGGATGACCCCCGAACTATTCATTGCCGACACGGCCAAGGGCCTGCTGGTGGCCGCCGTGCTGGGCCTGCCGCTGGCCGCGGCCGTGCTGGGGTTGATGGGCAGCGCGGGGGCCTACTGGTGGGTCTGGGCGTGGGCGCTGTGGACGGTGTTCAACCTGGCGCTGCTGATCGTCTACCCGATGTTCATTGCCCCGCTTTTCAACAAGTTCACGCCGCTGTCCGACCCGGATCTGGCCGGCCGCATCCAACGGCTGGCGCAGCGCTGCGGCTTCGCGCTGAACGGCCTGTTCGTGATGGACGGCTCGCGCCGGTCGGCGCACGGCAATGCCTACTTCACCGGCTTCGGGCGGTCGCGCCGCATCGTGTTTTTCGACACGCTGCTGGCACGTCTGAACGGCGACGAGATCGAAGCCGTGCTGGCACACGAACTAGGCCATTTCGCCAAGCGCCACATCATCAAGCGCGTTGCGTTCAGCTTTGGCGCCGCGCTGGCCTTTTTCGCCATCCTGGGCTGGGTATCGCAACAGCCCTGGTTCTACATGGACCTGGGTGTGGTGCCCCAACTGGGCGGACGCAACGACGCGATGGCGTTGCTGCTGTTCTTCCTGGTCATTCCCGTTTTTACTTTCCTGTTCACGCCGTTGGCCAGCTGGTACTCGCGTCGCGACGAATTCGAAGCGGACCGCTATGCGGCCGAGCAGAGTTCACCGCAACACCTGGTGTCCGCGCTGGTCAAACTCTACGACGACAACGCCGCTACGCTGACTCCCGACCCTGTGCATTCCGCCTTCTACGACAGCCATCCCCCCGCCGCCGAGCGCATCCGCCACCTGATGGCGCCCACCGCATGAGCGCCCCACGCAATGTCAGAAACGGCGTCGCAGTGCCCACGACCGACGCCGTGGGCGGCCAGCTGGACGGCCGCATCATCGCCGCGCACGGGCGCCACTACACCGTTGAGCTTGCAGACGGATCGCTGCGCAAGTGCTTCCCGCGCGGCAAGAAGGCCGGCGCCGCCGTCGGCGACCGCGTGCGCATCGCGCCGCAAGGCAAGGACGAAGGCGCGATCGACGCCATCCTGCCCCGCACCAACCTGCTGTACCGGTCCGACGAAATGCGGTCCAAGCAGTTCGCCTCCAACGTCGACCAGCTGTTGATCGTGATCGCGGTGCAACCGACGTTCTCGGACGACCTGACCGGACGCGCCCTGGCCGGTGCCTGGAGCGCCGGCATCTCGCCGTTGATCGTCCTGAACAAGACCGACCTGACGGAGGAATTGCCCGCCGCCCGCGCCCGCCTGGCACCGATCGCGGCGTTGGGCGTGCCCGTCGTCGAACTCAGCGCGCTGGAACCTGAGAAGGTGCACACGCTGCTGGCGCCACGCCTGGCCGGCCGCACCAACTTGCTGCTGGGCCAAAGCGGCATGGGCAAGTCCACGCTGCTCAATGCCCTGATTCCAGACGCACGCGCCGCCACGCGCGAACATTCCACCGCGCTGGACATGGGCAAGCACACCACGACCAGCACGCGGCTTTATCACCTGCCGGATCCCGGCGGCGACCTGATCGATTCGCCCGGGTTTCAGGCGTTTGGCTTGCAACACCTGACGCGCGACGACATCATCCGAGGCTTTCCGGAATTCGCACAGCCCATCGAGGAATGCCGTTTCTACAATTGCACGCATCGCCGTGAACCGGGCTGCGGCGTGGTGGCCGCCTTGCAGGCGGGCAAGATAAACCCGCTGCGCTACGCGCTGTACGAGCGCATTCTTGAAGAGAATCTGGCGGGACAACAACGCTATTGATTTCGCGCTGGTCACGGACACCACGACGGCCGCACACGCCACGACAACAAAAACGGCCCGCAGGGGCCGTTTTCTTTTGCACGGATGAATAGCGGATTGGCCGGCCCGCTTTCGGCCATACCGTCAGCGCGGCTGCAATCCGTGGCGCAACAGGTGATAGAGGTTGCGCAACATGCCCGCCGTTGCCCCCCAGATGAAATGCTTGCCGTAGGGCATCCCGTAGTAATTGCGCACGCGCCCGTCGTCCAGCCTGGCTTCGTACAGCCGATGATTGGCCGGGTCCATCAGGAAGGACAGCGGCACTTCAAACACTTCGGCCACCTCGAACGCGTCGGGCGCCAGTTCAAAACCGGGCCGCACCAACGACACCACGGGAATGATCGAAAAACCCGTCGCCGTCAGGTAGGGCGGCATGCTGCCCAACACTTCCACATGATCTTCCGGCAATCCGGTTTCTTCTTGCGCTTCGCGCAAGGCGGCGGCCACGGGCGTGGAGTCGCTGGTTTCGATGCGGCCGCCCGGAAAGCTGATCTGCCCGGCGTGGTCATGCAGATGCGCGGCGCGCTGGGTCAACATGATGTGTACGCCGTCATCGCGCGTGACCAGCGGAATCAACACGGCAGCCGGCACCGGTGTGCCCTCGCGGCCGGGGTAACGCAGATCGTTGTCGCGCGAAAGCTCCAGCGTCCAGGTGGATGGCCGGTTCAGCGTGCCCCGCAGGCGATCCGGGGTCAACAAGCTGGCAGGTACGGCCGGCAGAGAATCGTTGGCCACTACCCACGGTTGCGTCGCCGGATCGAAGCCGGGGCGCACAAGCGGCCGTCGAGGCCGCGCAGAATACGAGGAATCAGACATACGGCTTTGCAAAAAGAAAAAGGCACCCTCGCAGGTGCCTTTTTAACCCGGAAACCTGTGCCGGACGGAAACGCTGAATGGCGCGAACGTCCGACACTGGTAGGGCCGTGTGCCGATAAGCGATCAAGCCGCCGAGGCTTGCTTGCTGACCAGCTTTTCCTTGATACGTGCCGACTTGCCCGAGCGGTTGCGCAGGTAGTACAGCTTGGCGCGGCGCACGTCGCCGCGGCGCTTGACTTCGATGCCGGCGATTTGCGGCGAGTACAGCTGGAACGTACGTTCCACGGCTTCACCCGACGAAATCTTGCGCACGGTGAACGCGGAGTTCAGGCCGCGATTGCGCTTGGCGATAACAACGCCTTCGAAAGCCTGCACGCGCTTGCGGGTGCCTTCAACGACGTTCACGCTCACGATGACGGTGTCACCAGGAGCAAATTCAGGCTTGGCTTGGCCGCCGGTCAGACGGGCAATTTCTTCCTGTTCCAGGATAGCGATAAGGTTCATGAGAACTCCTAGATCATCTTGTCTTTGCGGGCTAAAACTATTGCCGTTCGTTTTTTACCGATGTTGTTACTGGTGCCGCAAGCAGAGGATGAGATTTGGCAAGCCGATGATTCTACACCAAAAGTCGGCTAGGGCGTCGGGTAGAATGGCGCCCTTCCGGCAGCTTGCTGTACCCTAGCTGCTTCTGTAACAAACACGTCATTCGGCGCTGTTCCCTCATGTCGTATACGTCCCTGATATTGGTCGTCCTGGCGGCGATGGCCCACGCTACGTGGAACCTGCTGGCCAAGCGCGCGGCCATGGTGGGCGCGCCTTTCGTGTTTGCCTACGGGCTGTGCGCATCCTTGCTGTACGCCCCCTGGGTCATCTGGGTGCTGATCCACGACGGCATGACGTGGACATGGCCCGTCGTCGGGGCCATCCTGACATCCAGCCTGTTGCATCTGGGCTACAGCCTTTGCCTGCAACGCGGCTATCAGGTGGCAGACCTGTCCGTGGTGTATCCCATTGCGCGAGGCACCGGCCCGCTGCTTTCCACCACGGGAGCCTTCCTGCTGCTGGCCGAACCCGCCACCGGCACCGGCATTGTCGGCATGCTGTGCGTGGTGATCGGCGTGCTGATGATTGCCACTCAGGGGCGCTTGACCATCTTCAAGCAGGCGCAGGCGTGGATCGGCGTGCGCTGGGGCGTGGTGATCGGCTTGTTCATCGCCGCCTACACCGTGGTCGACGCCTATGGCGTGAAGGTCTTGTTGATCAGCCCCGTGCTGTTCGATTGGTTCACGTGCGTAACGCGCACCGCCATGATGACGCCCCACATGATGGGCCGGCGTGCGCAAGCCTGGCAGTCCATGCGCGGCCACTGGCATCTGGCGTTGGCCGTGGGCCTGCTGTCTCCGCTGGGGTACATCCTGGTGCTATATGCGCTGCGCAACGGCGCGCCGTTAAGCCTGGTGGCGCCTGCCCGCGAAATGTCGATGATGCTGGGCACCCTGGCCGGCATGTTCCTGCTGCGCGAGAAGGTCGGGCCGGGCCGTCTGGCCGGTTGCGTGTCCATTCTGGTGGGCGTGGTGCTGCTGGGTTCCAGCTGAGCCCGCCACGCTGAGCCTAGCGTCGGGACCCGGCAATTCAGAAGCCGGCGGCGGCGCCCAGCCACATCAGGCCGGGGATGATCGCGCCCCACGCCAGCACCATCACCACATCCAGCACCATGGCCTTCATGGTGACTTGCGACGTTACGGGTTCTACCGTGGCGTTGCGCAGACTGCGCTCGCGCGCCGCCGCCGCCGGCATCGCGGGAGCCATGGCAGGCGACATGGCGGGAGCCATCGCGGAATTGACGGCGGGCGCCAGTACCGTAGCCACTGCCGGCGCCACGCGACGCGTCGCCGCCTGCTCGGCCAAGCCGCCCTCTTGGGCGGGCGTGGGCGGGAACGGCCAGCGTGCGGGGGAAGTGCCCGAGCGGCTGCGCTGGCGCGGTTCGTCACCGGCAGACGCGGTATTCCACGGCATGGCCAGGCCCGCCAGCTTGACGCAGGCGGCGCGGGCCCGATACGCGCCACGGCGCAGCGGGTTCAACGAGACGATGAGTTCATCTGACAAAACGGAAAAATCAGCGGTGTTCATGAGAACTCCTTCAAGAAACGATTCCACGCCGCCGCAGCGGCCGACACGGCAACCGGCCGTGATCAATCGAACAGCGACAACTGGCCGGCTGCCAGCGCGCGCAACTGGCGCGCACCACGGCCGTAGCCGCTGGAAACTGCCGGCAGGCCGTCAGAAAGGGGGACCCCTGAAGACGCTTGCGCGCCAACCGGGGATAGGAAAGCGGTAGAGGAAGGGCTAGGCGTAGCGGCAGCGGCAGCGGCAGCGGGCACAGCCACCGGGGCGCTAGCCGAGGGCGCCGCTGCGACCATCGCCGCCGCGCCCTGCCCTGCAAGCGAACCCGCCGAGAACAGAGACGGCGTGGCGCCGGACGCCACGGGCGGCTGGAAGCGATCGCAATCCAGCGCCAACCTGTGACGGTTCAGCCCCAGCTTGCGGGTCGCGACGGCGAAGCGCTGGCGCAGCAAGTCTGCCCAGATGCCGGTGCCGCGCATGCGCGAGCCGAAGTTGGGGTCGTTGCGACGGCCGTTGCGCAGGTCTTCTATGCGGTGCAGCACGCGCTGGGCGCGGTCCGGGTAATGAGCGTTAAGCCAATCCTCGAACAGGGTTTTGACCTCCCAGGGCAGGCGCAAGACGGTGTAGCTGGCGTAATGCGCGCCGGCCGCCTTGGATTCCTGAAGGATGTGTTCCATGGATTCATCATTGATGAACGGAATGACGGGCGCCACCAGCACGCCTACGGGCACGCCGGCATCCGTGAGGCTGCGCACGGCTTCCAGCCGCCGCCAGGGCGCTGCGGCACGCGGCTCCAGCGTGCGCGCCATGCCGGCGTCCAGCGTGGTGATGCTGATGTAGACGACCACCAGATTCTGCTCGGCCAGCGCTGCAAGCAGATCGAGATCCCGGCCGACCAGCGCGTTTTTCGTGACGATGGTGACGGGGTGCCGGGTTTCCAGCATCAGCTCCAGCATGCCGCGCGTCAGGCGCCAATCGCGTTCGATGGGCTGGTAGGCGTCAGTAGCAGAACCGATGTTGATCGGCGACGGCTTGTAGCCAGGGCGCGCGAGTTCCGCGCGCAGCGCATCGACGGCGTTTGCCTTTGCCACCAAACGGGTTTCGAAGTCCAGCCCGGGCGACATGCCCAAGTACGAATGCGTAGGCCGCGCATAGCAGTACACGCAACCGTGCTCGCACCCGCGATACGGGTTTACCGCAACGTCAAAGGGGATATCGGGCGAGTCATTGCGCGACAGCATCTTGCGCGCTTCTTCGGCCGTGACGGTGGTCTTGGGCGCGGGCGGAGCCAGCCGCGTATCGGGAACGATGGGGATGACCGTGGCGGGGGG
>NZ_JBLVOL010000115.1:39262-49033 GCF_053543755.1 Achromobacter semiaridum
GCCGGCGAGTTGTGCGCGAAGGCGGCGTCGGGCGAATGGGCCGACGCGGAATCGCGGGAACTATCGGGATCGGGAAAAGTGTCGGGAAAGGAATCCGCAAAGGATTCGGGGACGGAGTCGACGAAATCCGCCGGCAGGCCCGAACCAGACCAACCGTCGTCGACCTGCACACGGTCATCGCGCTGAAAGCGATGCCGAACATTAGTAACCGCACCCCGACCGCGCACGGGGGGGGGGGCGGCAGCCGGGGACCCAGAACCGGCGGGAAAAGAATGATCGGTGCGTGCCATAAAAACTACTGTACAAAAACACAGTAGTTTTGACAAGCACCAAAACCCTTTTCGTAAGACAGCCCCACTTTACCGCAAGACGCGGAGCGCGTCTGAACAATTCGATTTCATCAGGCGATATCGCCCGGAGACCCGCGCCAGCATTGAATTTGGAAGAAATACAACACCAAAAATCGGGCGGAAATTCCGTTGTTTTCCGGCCCGATTCAGCGCTAGCGCAACATGCCCGCCGCAGCCGTCTGATGCGTGGCTTCATCGATCAGAATGAAGGCACCGGTAGACGGCACATCCGCGTAGCGATCCACCGCCAACGCCTCGCGCGTGGTGAACGTCACGCGACCAATGTCGTTCATCTGCAAGGTGCCTTCGGTGTTCTCGACTTCCTGCAATTCGTGGATGTCGCGATGCGAAAGCACCGCGCGAATCTTGGCCGACGTAAGCCGCGTGCCCGACTTCAGCAGATACTTGCGCGCCGGGTTCAACGCCTGCGCATCCAACCAGCACAGCTCGGCCTCGAACTCGCGCGTGACTTGCGCGGGCGCCGCCGTGTGCACGATGACGTCGCCGCGCGACACGTCGACATCACGATCCAGCACCACCGTGACGGAGTCGCCCGCCACCGCCTCGTCCAGCACGCGATCAAAGACGCGAACCTCGCGCACCACCGCACTGACACCCGACGGTTGCACAGTGACCGCATCGCCCGCGCGCAGCACGCCGCTGGCCACCCGGCCTGCATAACCGCGAAAGTCCTCTTTCTGGTCGCCGCCGTGTCGCGCCACCCACTGCACGGGAAAGCGCAGCGGCAATGCGCGGCCATCGCTGGCCAGGTCCAGCGATTCCAGGAGCGCCAGCAAAGGCTGGCCTTCGTACCAGGGCGTCTTGGGCGACAGCGTTACGACGTTGTCGCCGTTCAACGCCGACAGCGGCAGCGCATCGAAATGCGCGATGCCCAGCTTGGCCGCCAGTTCGGCATACGCATCGCGAATGCGTTCGAACACGGCGCGATCCCAATCGACCAGGTCCATCTTGTTCACGGCCACCACGATGTGGCGGATGCCCAGCAGGCGCGCGATGGTGCTGTGCCGCTTGGTCTGCGGCAGCAGCTTGCCGTCGGCGGCGCGCGTGGCGTCGATGAGGATGACGGCCACGTCTGCCGTGGACGCGCCGGTGACCATGTTGCGCGTGTATTGCTCGTGGCCGGGCGCATCGGCAATGATGAATTTGCGTGCGGGCGTGGAGAAGTATCGGTAAGCCACATCAATCGTGATGCCCTGCTCGCGCTCGGCTTCCAGCCCGTCGGTCAAGAGCGAAAAGTCGATGCCGTCGCCCGCCACGCGCTTGTGCTTGGCGCGCGAGATTGCATCCAGCTGGTCGGCGAATACGCCTTTGCTGTCGTACAGCAGGCGGCCGATCAGCGTGGATTTGCCATCATCGACGGAGCCCGCCGTGATCAGGCGCAGCACGCCCGTGCCGGCGCCGGAAAGGAAAGAATCGTTCAGTGCATTCATGGTGCGTCCCCTGCCGCCGGCCTCAGCCGGCGTTGTGCATTCAGAAATAGCCTTCCTTCTTGCGGCGCTCCATCGAGGCCTCGGAAGTCTGGTCGTCCATGCGCGTGGCGCCGCGCTCGGTGATGTCGGTCACCGCCGTCTCGGCGATGATGGCGTAGGTGTCAGCGGCGTCGGAAGCCACCGGGCAGGTGCACGAAATATCACCCACCGTGCGAAAGCGCACCGGCAGCCGCTCGACCTGCTCGCCGTCTTGCGGCGGCGTCAGGCGCGTCACCGGCACCAGCAAGCCCTTGCGACGGACCACCTCGCGCTGGTGGCTGAAGTAGATTGACGGCAACGCCAGTTGCTCGCGCTGGATGTATTGCCAGACGTCCAGTTCAGTCCAGTTCGAAATGGGAAACACGCGCATGTTTTCGCCGCGATGCACGCGCGTGTTGAACAGGTTCCACAGTTCGGGGCGCTGTGCCTTGGGGTCCCATTGGCCGAATTCATCGCGGAAGGAAAAGATGCGTTCCTTGGCGCGCGCCTTTTCCTCGTCGCGACGCGCGCCGCCGATGCAGGCGTCAAAGCCGAATTCCTCGATGGCTTCCAGCAACGTCACGGCCTGTGCCGCATTGCGCGAGTCGGTTTCGCGGCGCAGCACCACGCTGCCCCGCTTGATGGAATCCTCGACGCTGCGCACGATCAGGGTCTCGCCCAACTCGGCCGCGCGCTGATCTCGGAACGCGATGACTTCATCGAAGTTGTGGCCGGTATCGATGTGCATCAGTGGGAACGGAAAGCGGCCCGGGCGAAACGCCTTTTCGGCCAGGCGCAGCAGCACCACGGAATCTTTGCCGCCCGAAAACAGCAGCACGGGCTTTTCGCTTTCGGCGGCCACTTCGCGCATGATGAATATCGCTTCGGATTCCAGCCAATCCAGGTGGCTGCGTTGGATCACAGCAGACATAGGTTATTCCCCTAAGACAGATTTTGAATTCATGGACGGCGTCATTCGCCGCGCGTCACGACACTGATGACGCGGTTGCCCGCGTGCAGACCGCATTCCTTGGAATCCGACGATTCCCACCACCATCTTCCGGCGCGCACGTCTTCGCCCGGCCGGATGGCGCGCGTACAGGGCTCGCATCCGATGGACGGGTAGCCCTGGTCGTGCAGAGGGTTGTAGGGCACGTCCAGCGCACGGATCACTGCCCACACGTCGTCCTCGCTCCATTCGGCCAGCGGGTTGAACTTGGTCAGGCCGAACACCGGGTCCTGTTCCTGCAAGGGCAGTTCGCCTCGCGTGGTGGATTGCTGCCGGCGTTGACCGGTGATCCAGGCGCTGCGCCCCGCCAGCGCGCGTCGCAGCGGCTCGACCTTGCGGATCTGGCAACAGGCTTTGCGCAGCGCCACGCTTTCATAAAACGCATAGGCGCCATGCTGGGCAACGTGCTGCTCCACCGCCGCCGCCACGGGCCGGTACACCGTGACGTCGCGCCCGTAGCGCCCGCGCACGGCATCCAGCACGCCCAGCGTTTCGGCATGCAGACGGCCCGTATCCAGGGTGAACACCTCCAGGTCCAGGCCCGAGTCGTAGATGGCATGCGTCAACAGCATGTCTTCAGCGGCCAGCGACGAGGCCAGCGCGGCGTCCGGGTGGCGCTGCTGAATATCGGCCAGCCGCTGCACCAGCGCCTGCCAACGCTGCGCCAGCGAGGCGTCCTGGATGGAGGGAAAATCAACGGAGGTCGTCATGGTTGCACCGCAAAGATGCGAGCGCGCCGGGGACGCGCCAACAAAGTATCGCCATCGCGCAGGTCCAGTTCCCGGTACAGGTGCTCGGGCACTTCGGCTTCGATGATGGCGTCGGAATCCTGGCGCGCCAGCTCCAGATACGCGCTGGGGCCGGCCAGATAAGCGTGCGACAGGCGCACCGCAATGCCCTGCCCGCCCGCGCGATAACGCTCGATCTCGAACTCGTGCGGACGAACGTAGGCGGTGGCGCGCTGCGCATTGGCTTGCGCCAGCTCGGGCGCCGGCAGCGACAAGCCGGCGCCTTGCCAGACACCGCCCGTGGCCACGCCCTGCAACTGGTTCACATCGCCAAGAAAGCCGTACACGAACGGCGTTGCGGGCTGCTCCCAGACTTCACGCGGCGTGCCCACCTGCTCGATGCGCCCGGCGTTCATCAGCACCACGCGGTCGGCGACCTCAAGCGCCTCTTCCTGGTCGTGCGTCACAAACACGCTGGCCACATTCAGCTCGTCATGCAGACGGCGCAGCCACCGACGCAGCTCCTTGCGCACCTTGGCGTCCAGCGCGCCGAACGGTTCGTCCAGCAGCAACACGCGCGGCTCCACGGCCAGCGCGCGTGCCAGGGCGATACGTTGACGCTGGCCGCCGGACAGCTGCGCCGGATAACGATCCGCCAGCCAATCCAGCTGCACCAGCGTCAGCAGGTCATGCACCTTGCGCTGGATCTGGTCTTCCGAAGGGCGCTGCGACCGATGCTTCACGCGCAGGCCAAACGCCACGTTCTCGAACACCGTCATGTGCTTGAACAGCGCGTAATGCTGGAATACGAACCCCACCTGGCGCTGGCGCACGTCCACGTCCGTGGCGTCTTCGCCCCCGAACAGGACGCTGCCCGAATCGGGCAATTCCAGCCCGGCGATGATGCGCAGCAGCGACGTCTTGCCGCAGCCGGACGGCCCCAGCAACGCCACCAGTTCGCCGGTTTCAATATGCAGCGACACGTCGTTCAGCGCCTGAAACTGACCGAACCGCTTGGATAGGTGTCGAACTTCGATACTCATGCCTGTCTCCGTCTTGGCCGTCGCGCGTTACGCGATGGCCGGCTTGATCGTTGCGGCCGCTGCACCGGGGTACTCGACCGGCAGGTCGGCGGCACGCAACATGCGCGCGTTGCGCCACTCGACCAGGTTTTTCGCCACCAGGGTCACCAGCGCCAGCAGGGCCAGCAACGAGGCCACGGCGAACGCGGCCGAATACTGGTATTCGTTGTAGAGAATTTCCACGTGCAGGGTCATCGTGTTGGTCAGCCCGCGCACCTGGCCGGACACCACGGACACCGCGCCGAATTCACCCATTGCCCGCGCGTTGCACAAGATGGCGCCGTACAGCAGGCCCCACTTGATATTGGGCAACGTCACACGCCAGAAAATCTGCCAGCCGCTGGCGCCCAGCGTCAGCGCCGCCTGTTCTTCTTCGCTGCCTTGCGCCTGCATCAACGGGATCAGCTCACGCGCCACAAACGGAAAGGTCACGAACAGCGTGGCCAGGATGATGCCGGGCACGGCGTAGACGATCTTCCAGTCGTGGTCCTGCAACCAGCCGCCCAGCCAGCCTTGCGTGCCGAACAGCAGGATGAACACCAGGCCGGCCACCACGGGCGACACCGAGAACGGCAGGTCGATCAGCGTGATCAGGAACTGCTTGCCGCGAAACTGGAACTTGGTGATGGCCCATGCCGCCGCCACGCCAAACACCAGGTTCACCGGCAGCGCGATGGCGGCCACCAGCAAGGTCAGCCGGATGGCGGACAGCGCGTCGGGCTCGACGATGGCGTCCAGGTACAGCTGCCAGCCTTTCTTGAAGGCTTCGGCGAACACTGCCGCCAGCGGAACCAGCAGGAACAGGGTCAGGAATGCCAGCGCAACAAACAGCAAGATGCCGCGCACCCAGCGCGGTTCGGTCAAATGGGCGGGACGGTCCGCTGCGCTCATGCCAGCCTCCCGAGGTTGCGGCGGGCTTGCCAGCCTTGCAGCAGGTTGATGACCAGCAGCATGACGAAGGACAGCACCAGCATCACGGTCGCGATGGCGGCGGCGCCGGCGTAGTCGAATTGTTCCAGCTTGGAAATGATCAGCAGCGGCGTGATCTCGGACACCATCGGCATGTTGCCGGCAATGAAGACCACCGATCCGTACTCGCCAACCGCCCGCGCGAACGCCAGCGCAAACCCCGTCATCAGCGCCGGCACCACGGTGGGCAGCAGCACGCGGCGGATGGTCTGCCAGCGGCTTGCGCCCAGGCTGGCGGCGGCCTCCTCGATTTCGCGTTCTACGTCTTCCAGCACCGGCTGCACTGTACGCACCACGAAGGGCACGCCGATGAAGATCAGCGCAATCACGATGCCCAGCGGCGTGAACGCCACCTTCCATCCAAACCACTCGGACAGCGGCCCGCCCAGCCAGCCTTTCTGCGAATACAGGGCGGTCAGCGCGATACCGGCCACTGCCGTCGGCAGTGCGAACGGCAGGTCCACCAGGGCGTCCAAAATCTTCTTCCCGGGAAAGCGATAGCGCACCAGCACCCAGGCCACCACGGAGCCGAACACCAGGTTGACCAACGCGGCGATCAGCGAGGCGCCAAAGGTCAGTTGATACGACGCCATCACGCGCGGCGCCGTCACCGTGTCCCAAAACCCTTGCCACCCCAGTTCGGCGCTTTTGATAGGCAGCGCGGCCAGGGGAATCAGCACAAGCACGCTCAGGTACAGCACGGCGTAGCCCATGGAAATACCAAATCCGGGCAGCACGCCCGGGCTGTTGCGCCGAACGGCAAAAGGCGCTTGCGCGCCGATTGCCGTCGGGGGGGAGGCAGTTGTCATAGCCGTCGTCCGAAGGTCGTCTCGTTATTTCTTTTGCGGCAGATAGATCTGGTCGAAGGTGCCGCCATCACTGAAGTGATCTTTCTGCGCCTTGCGCCAGCCGCCGAAGATCTTGTCGTCGATGGTGACGAGCTTGACCTTCGGGAACTTGCTTTCGTATTTGGCGGCCACCGTCTTGTCGATGGGCCGGTAATAGTTCTTGGCGATGATTTCCTGTGCCGCGGGCGTGTACAGGAATTCCAGATACGCCTGGGCGGCGGCGCGCGTTCCCTTTTTGTCCACGATCTTGTCCACGACGGCCACCGGCGGTTCGGCCAGGATGGACAGCGACGGCACCACGATGTCGAACTTGTCCGGACCCAGTTCTTCAAGCGCCAGGAAGGCTTCGTTTTCCCAGGCCAGCAGCACGTCGCCCACGCCGCGTTCCACGAACGTGGTCGTGGCGCCGCGTGCACCGGTGTCCAGCACCGGCACGTGCTTGAGCAGATCGCCGACATAGGCGCGCGCCTTCTCTTCGCTGCCGCCGTTCTTTTCCAACGCGTAGGCCCAGGCGGCCAGATAGTTCCAGCGCGCGCCTCCGGAGGTCTTCGGGTTGGGCGTGATGACTTGCACGCCGTCCTTGATCAGGTCGTCCCAGTCCTTGATGGCCTTGGGGTTGCCCTTGCGCACCAGGAACACGATGGTGGACGTATAGGGCGAGCTGTTCTGCGGCAGGCGCGACTGCCAGTTCTCGGGGATCAGCCCCCGGTCGGCAATGGCGTCGATGTCATAGGCCAGCGCCAGTGTCACCACGTCGGCTTCCAGCCCGTCGATGACCGAGCGCGCCTGGCGGCCCGATCCGCCGTGCGACTGGCGTATGGTCAGGTCGACGTTGGCCTTTTCCTTGTACTGCTTGATGAAGGCGTCGTCGATGGCGCGATACAGCTCGCGCGTGGGGTCATAGGACACATTCAACAGCGTTTGTTTTTGCTGTGCTTGCGCCGGCGCCACGGCTGTCAGAGAAACCGCCACCGCCGCCAGCGCGGCCAACCAACCCGCTTTTCCGAAAGACATCCCTTGCTCCCTGTATTTTCAATATGGAAGCAAGTGTGCTGGCTGCGCATTCTGAACGGAACGAATCATTATTTGATTGCTCATCGCTCGCAGGCATATAGGACAGCCGTCCCAGCCATGAAAAAACCGCCGCGTTCTCCTATGGAGAAGGCGGCGGTTCGGGCGGCTGAAAACCGCGTTTTTTACCGGGATGCTACCCCCCGGAATCCGAATTTACTTATTCGGTTGCGGCGTGATGCGCAGGTAAGGACGCACGGCCTTGTAGCCTTTGGGGAACTTCTCTTTGATGACGGCTTCGTCCTGCAGGGACGGAACGATGATCACATCGTCGCCGTCTTCCCAGTTGACCGGCGTGGCCACGCTGTGGCTGTCCGTCAATTGCAGCGAGTCGATGACACGCAGGATTTCATTGAAGTTGCGGCCCGTGCTGGCGGGGTACGTGATGATCAGGCGCACCTTCTTGTTCGGGTCGATGATGAACACCGAACGCACCGTCAAGGTGGCGTTGGCGTTCGGGTGGATCATGTCGTAAAGCTCGGAGACTTTGCGGTCCTTGTCGGCCAGGATCGGGAAGTTGACCTTGGTGGACTGCGTGTCGTTGATGTCTTCGATCCATTTCGAATGCGAATCGGCGCCGTCCACAGACAGCGCCAGCACCTTCACATTGCGCTTGGCGAATTCGTCAGCGAGCTTGGCCGTGTAACCCAGCTCGGTCGTGCACACCGGCGTGAAATCGGCCGGGTGCGAAAACAGCACCCCCCAGCTATTGCCCAGATATTCGTGGAAGCGAATGGGACCGGCCGAGGAATCCTGTTCGAAATCGGGGGCGGTATCGCCCAGACGTAGATGGCTCATGGTGTCTCCTATTTGAGGATTCAGTGGGGAGGAAGCTGGCTGCCCGGCTAGCTGGGCAGCGCAGGATGGCGTTTCAAAGCCGAGCTTACTGCTTGCGAAACGATTCTTCCATCAAACCTTCGGTCGAGGAAATACGCAAGCCATATAACCTTATGCAATATCCACTGCCGCGCCGCAGGCGTCCGCGACGACGCCGGCGCGCACTGCCGCCGACAGTGCCAGCGCCCGTGGAAGGATGTGAGCGGCGTAGAAAAGCCCAGTCGCGATCTTCGTTTTATAGAACGGGTCTGACGAACCGGCGGCGATGTGCCGACGGCACGCAAGCACGGCGCGCGCCATCTGCCAGCCGCCATGCACCACGCCGGCCAGCATCAGGTAAGGCACGCTGCTGGAAAACACCGCGCGCACGTTGGCGGCGGATTGCTCAAGAATGAACCCCACGCCGGCCTCGTAGGCCTGGATGGCGCCATCCAGGTTGTCGCGCAACAGGCGCAGCGCATCGCGCTCGGGCGCCGCCGCGCGGGTGGACTCGGCCTCGACCGCGCGCAAGGTCTCGCGCATGGCGGCGATGGCCGCGTAGGCGGTGGCGCCGCCGTCGCGTTGCGTCTTTCGCCCCACCAGATCGTTGGCCTGGATGGCGGTGGTGCCCTCGTAGATCGGCAGAATGCGGGCATCCCGGTAAAACTGCGCCGCCCCCGTTTCCTCAATAAAGCCCATGCCGCCATGCACCTGGATGCCCAGCGACGCGACTTCGACCGCGATTTCCGTTGAGTACCCCTTCACCACGGGCACCATGTATTCATAGAACGCACGGTTGCGCGAGCGCTGCTCCGGGTCGGGGTGATGCGTGCCCTTGTCATGCGCGGCGGCCGTCACATAGGACACGGCGCGCGCCGCTTCCGTCAGCGCCTTCATGGTCAGCAGCATGCGCTGCACGTCCGGATGGCGCACGATGGCCACCGGGCCGGCCGACCCTTCCACCGCACGGCCCTGCACGCGTTCGCGCGCGTAGGCCAGCGCATGCTGGTAGGCGCGTTCGGATACGCCGATGCCCTGCTGCCCCACCGAATAGCGCGCCGCGTTCATCATGATGAACATGTATTCCAGGCCGCGATTCAGTTCGCCGACCTGATAACCGACGGCGCCCTCGCCGACCTCGCCCTTGCCCGAGCCATACAACAGCACGGCGGTGGGGCTGCCATGGATGCCCAGCTTGTGCTCCAGCGATGCGCACCAGACATCGTTGCGCTTGCCCACGGCGCCGTTGGCGTCGACCAGGAACTTGGGCACGATGAACAGCGAAATCCCCTTTACGCCGGCGGGCGCGTCGGGCGTGCGGGCCAACACCAGGTGGATGATGTTTTCGGCCAGATCGTGTTCGCCGAAGGTAATGAAGATCTTCTGGCCGAACAGGCGGAAGCTGCCGTCGTGGGGGGGCACGGCGCGC
>NZ_JBLVOL010000115.1:49068-53321 GCF_053543755.1 Achromobacter semiaridum
CAGGGCGCGCGTGGCGACCTGCGCCAGGTCCGAACCCGCTTGCGGCTCGGTCAGGTTCATGGTGCCCGTCCACTTGCCCGCGATCAGGTTCGGCACGTATTCGCGGCGTTGCGCGTCCGAGCCCACGGTCAGCAGGGCTTCGATCACCCCGTCGGTCAGCATGGGGCACAAGGAAAACGCCAGGCTGGCAGCCTGGATGTTCTCGCCGGGCGCGGCCGCAACCAGCTTGGGCAGGCCTTGCCCACCCCACTCTTGCGGATGCTGCAAGCCTTGCCAGCCGCCGGCGGCGTAGTCCTTGAAGCCCTGCGCATAACCGGGCGTGGTCGTGACATGG
Organism: Achromobacter semiaridum; assembly: GCF_053543755.1. Taxonomy (NCBI): domain Bacteria; kingdom Pseudomonadati; phylum Pseudomonadota; class Betaproteobacteria; order Burkholderiales; family Alcaligenaceae; genus Achromobacter; species Achromobacter semiaridum. Next base: position 49,403 of record NZ_JBLVOL010000115.1, read on the forward strand.
CCGTCTTTCCAGACAGGCGGCTGCGTGTCACCCGGCACATTCAAGGGCGCCACCGCCTGTTCCACAAAGCGGCCGTTCTCTTGCAGGATGGCGTCGACCAGATCCGGCGTGACGTCGCCAAAGCCGGGCAATGCAAGGATGTCGTCCAGGCCGGCCAGGTCGTTCAGCGTAAAGCGGAAGTCCTGTAGCGGGGTTACGTAGGGCATGATGTCTCCGTGTGCAAAACGACAGCGAGGCGCCAAGCGCCTCGCCTCTGCTGCGTCTTTCAGATACGCGTCTTAACTCAGATGGTACGCCAACGACACGATGATGGGCCCCAGCACCGGCAGCAGCACGTTGGCAATTGCATAGGTCACGGTGTAACCCAGCAGCGGCACGGAACTGCCGCTGGAGTTCAAGATGGCGCTGATGGCGGGCGTGCTGACGTGCTGGCCGGCAATGGCGCCCACGAGCAACGGACCTTCAATCTTCAGTATCTTGTGGCCCACCCACAATGACAGGCAGGCCGGCCCCAGCGATACCAGCAAGCCGATCAGCGGCAGCACGGCGCCATGTTCGCGGATCAGCGATACGGCTTCGGGCCCCGCCGACAAGCCCACGCAGGCCACGAACACCGCCAGCCCCAGGTCCTTCAACAGCTGCACGGCGTGATCCGGCATGTGCCCCAGCGACGGCCGCTTGGCATTGATCCAGCCGCACACCAACCCGCTGACCAGCGCCCCGCCACCGCTACCCAGCGACACCGGGATGCCCCACATGCGCGCGCTGAGGCTGCCGATCATCAAGCCCGCCAGGATGCCGAAGGCCAGGAAGACCAGATCGGTGACGCCGCTGCGGCGCAGCTCGCTGCCCAGCGCCGCACCCGCTTGCGCCAGTTCGGGTTCGGCGCCCACCAGCGTGACCAGGTCCCCGTATTGCACGATGGTGGCCGGCGTCAATGGCAGCACGTGCCCCGACCGCGTGATGGACTGCACGAAGACGCCACGTGCCCGCTTGGCGCCGGGGCGCTTGCCCAGCTCGCCCATGGTGATTCCGTTGACGTTCTTTTTGTTGACGATGACCGCAAGCTCGCGCAGTTGCAGATCATCGGCGTGCGCTTCCGGCAGCTGGATCTCCGGGCCGACCACCGCGCCGGCCCGCAGCGCAAAACGGCGCAAGCCCAGCACCACCACGATGTCGCCCGTGGCCAGCGTGTCGTCGGGGGTAACGTCCAGCGCCGCGCCGTTGCGCAGGAGGCGGCTGATCACGGTACGACCGCCCAGTTGGGCCTCGATGTCGCCCACCTTCATGCCGTCGGCGTCCTTGACCACGTGGGCCCGCCCCACCAGGCGCGGCAACGTGGGCAGGTTGATGTCTTCGTCTTCACCGGACGCGACGCCCAGCTTGGCTTCCAGGGCCTTGGACGCTGCGCGCAAGTTGATGCGCAACAACGCCGGCGCCACCTGGCTGGTAAAAAACACGATGCTGATCAAGCCCACCAGATAGGTCAGCGTGTAGGCCGTGGCTATGTTGGCTTCCATGCGCTGCACCTCTGCATCCGGCAAGCCCAGGTGCTTGAGCGCTTCGGCGGCGGTTCCGACCACCGCCGATTCGGTTGCGGCGCCTGCCGCCAGCCCCGCTGCCGTACCGGCATCCAGGCCAAACAGCGGCACGGCCGACAACACAATCGTCAGCACCAGCAACGCTTCGATGATGGGCAGCGCGATATAGCGCAGGCTGGAGCGATTCAGGTTGGCGAAGAACTGCGGGCCGCCCGAATAGCCCATGGCGAAGATGAACAGCGCGAAGGCCACCTCTTTCAGGTCCCCGCGCATCTGGCAACCCGTCTGGCCGATCAGCAGGGCGACGATCAGCGTGCCGCACACGCCGCCCAACTGAATCGGCCCGACCTTGAGCTTGCCGATCAGGTATCCCAAACCCACCGTGACGAACAACACCGCGATGGGGACGCTATTGAAAAACCCGATCGAGCACGTCATAGCTCATGTCGCCTGTGGTTGCCTACTTGCGGGCGGTAGCCTTCTTGGCGGATTTGGCCGCCGTGTCCGCTTGCTTGACGGCTTTCTTCACCGCCTTCTTGGCGACCTTCTTCGTGGCCGTCTTTGCCGCGCGCTTGGCCGCGCCGGCTTTCACCGTCTGGCCCTTGCCGGCAGTCGGACCCGAACGCACCAGCTCGGACGCCTTCCATGCCTCGACGTACTCGGTGGCGCACTCGACCATGTACTTGCCGATCTTGGCGTAATCGGCATCGTCCAGATTGGCCAGCGAGATGCGGATCGACCAGGGCGGCCCGCCGAAGCCGCCGCCATCCATCAGCACCACGCCCGTCTTCTCGGCCAGCCGGAACAGGAAGTCCACGGGCTCGTAGTTCGACGTCATGTACTTGCAGAAGGCATCGCCATACATGACCTTGGCCCAGACCATGAAGTCCAGTTCCACGTAATACCAGGCGCGCATCGGATCTTCCGGGGGCACCGGAATACCCAACCCGCTCCATAGCGAGTCGCGGCGCGCACGCACGATCTGCATCGTCAGGTGCTTGTAGGCGTCCTTCAGGTCCAGCAGGTGGGACAGCGCAAAAAAGCACATCTGCACCTGCTGCGGCAGGGACAGGCCCGCCGTGTGGTTCAGCGCCACGTTGCGGCTGTCGGCCACCATGCGGTCGATGAACTTGAGCTTTTCGGGCTCCATCGTCATGGCGCCGTAGCGCTTGTTCAGGCGCTGCTTCCACGCCGCGGGCAGTTCGGCGATGCGCCGGTCCATGGTGTTTTTCTCGTGCGTGGCAATCACACCCAGACGCCAGCCCGTGCAACCGAAGTTCTTGGAAAAGGAATAGACGCAGATGGTGTTGTGCGGCACTTCGGCCATCAGCGACCGGAAGTTCGGCACGAAGGTGCCGTACACATCGTCCGTGACCAGCACCAGATCGGGATTCTTGCGGATCAGGCGCACGATCTGCTTCATCTCGACCGGGCTGAACGCCACCGACGGCGGGTTGCTGGGGTTGACCGTTACGGCCAGCTTGATCTTCGGATTTTCCAGCTTGGCGATTTCAGAGGCGGGATAGTGCCAGTCGTGCGTGCCGTCGGCCCGCAGGCTGCTGGCGTTGATGGCGACAATCTTGAACTGGAAACGCTCAAGGTGCGCGATTTCGATATAGGGCGTGAAGGTGGGCAGGAACAGCGCAATGGTATCGCCCTGCTTCAACAGGCCGTTCTGCATCATCGAGTCGAAGATGTAGCACATGGCGGCCGTGCCGCCCTCTACCGGAAACAGGTCGAACTTGCCCTTGGGCGGCCGACCATCGCACATTTCCTTGATCAGGTAGTCGTGCACGATCTGTTCGGTATGCACCAGCGCGCGCGGCGGCACGGGGTAGTTGTCACCGATGATGCTGTCGGTCAGTTCGTGGATCCATTCGTCCGGATCGAAACCCTTTATCTTGACGCCGTATTCAAGCACGCCCACCAGGAAGTCGTAGCCGTCCTCGCCCTTGTGCTTGGACAGGAATTTACGCAAGCGGTCGGCGCAACCTTTCTTTGCCGGCATGCCAGCCAGGATGGCATCGTCGCGCACGCGGCGCGCCTCTTTCATCGCAAACTGGCCCATCAGGAAGAAAGCGTCGCGCGGCTCGGTGGCGATCCAATTCGGGTTGCCCCGGCCCGCGTTCAACATGGTCAAGGCAGCCGTCTGCTGATTCTCCTTGGCCAACGTAATCAGATAATCCTTCAGTTCAAACGGCGACAGCTGTTCAAGGTCGCGTTGACGCGAGCGGGTCGTCTTCAAGGCGGAAGCCAGGCTGACAGTGAGAGGCGCGGTGGAAGCCATTGTTAGGTACTCCTGGTTTGCGTTTTGACAAGCGCTGGCGAAGCGGCGCGGCGGGCATGCCCACCGCCCCGGTTTTGCTGCCCGCAAGCCC
>NZ_JBLVOL010000115.1:53378-60918 GCF_053543755.1 Achromobacter semiaridum
AAGCCCGGATCAGGCTTGCGGGGCGTCCCACTAGGTCATCAGCATGACGATGACAATGCCCCAGATAATGAGCAGGGTATTGCCAATTGCATAGGGCACCGTGTAGCCCAGGGCGGGCACCTGGCTTTTCGCCGTCTCGGTGATCTGGCCGATCGCCGCCGTCGTGGTGCGGGCGCCAGCGCAGACGCCCAGCACGATGGCGGGATGGAACTTGAAGACATATCGGGCGATGAACACGCCCAGAATCATCGGCACGCTGGTGGCGATGATGCCGGCCACGAAAAGCTTGGCGCCCAATTGCTGGAAGCCCTGCACGAAGCCCGGCCCGGAAGTGATGCCGACCACGGCCACGAATGCCGTCAGCCCGACAGACGTCAGGAACCAGTGCACCGGTTCCGGCACGCGGCCGAAGGTGGGATGCACCGATCGCAGGTAGCCGAAGATCAGGCCCGATATCAGCGCACCGCCGGACGTCGACAAGGTGATGGGAATGCCACTGACCGTCAGCACCAGTGAACCGAACAGCCCGCCCAGCAAAATGCCGAAGCCGACGAACACCATGTCGGTCTGCTCGGTGGCCCGGTCCACATATCCCAGCTTGGCCACGACGCGCTCGACGTCACGCTTGGCGCCCAGCACAAAGAGACGGTCGCCGCGGTCCAGCTTCAGGCCCCAGTTGACCGGCATATCGTGACCGCCGCGCACAACCTTGCGCAGGAACACGCCCCGGCCCAACTGACGCACCGTTTCGTTTTCGGCCAATTCCTTGAGCGTCTTGCCGGCCACATTCTTGTTGGTCAGCACCACCTCGACAATCTCGGCGGGCAGGTTGATGACGTCCCTGTCCTCGACTTCATTGCCGATGATGCCGCCGGCCTGCAAGACCAGCGCATCGTGGCGCCCCGTCACGCCCAGCACATCGCCCGCCTGCAGCACCGTGCTGGAGTCGTTATCGATGATCTGGTCGCCACGGCGGATGCGTTCCACAAACACGCGCGCGTCGACAAAGCGCGCTTCCAGGTCGCCCACCGTCTTGCCCACCAGATCGGTGTGGTCAAGCTTGTAGGCGCGGGCCGTGAACTTGCGGTAGCCAGACAGTTCCATGGAATCGGCGCCGCCGGACATCTTGGCTTCGTATTCCTTGCACTCTTTGACGATGTCCACGCGCATCAGCTTGGGGCCCAGCGATGCCAGCAACCACGCGCTGCCGACCGTGCCAAAGATGTAGCAGACGGCGTAGGCCACGGGGATGCTGTCGATCCACTTCTTCTTGGTCGCGGCGTCCACGCCCAGCCCGTTGATCGTGTCCGTGGCCACGCCCATCACCGCGGAAATGGTTTGCGCGCCCGCCAACAGCCCGGCACCGGTACCGGCGTCAAATCCAAATCCGACGGCCGTGGCCCAGGTGACCAGCAAGCAGATAACGCAGATGATGACCGCGAAGATGACCTGGGGAAGGCCATCGCTTTTCATGCCGCGGAAGAATTGTGGTCCGACGCCGTAGCCAAGACCAAAAAGAAAAAGCAGGAAGAACACCTGCTTCAGAATCGGGGCGATGGTGATATCAAGTTGGCCGACCAACACACCCACCAACAACGTGCCGGTTACCGCACCGAGATTAAACCCGAAGATTTTCTTGGCGCCGATCCAATACCCCAGCCCCAGGGTAAGAAATACCGCCAACTCTGGATACTTCCGCAATGTGTCAAAGAACCATTCCATCCCGAATCTCCTTCGTTCTGTACAGGTCGAGCACGTGCGCGAAAAATCCTGCTGCGCGCGGAACACATTATCAGAATCTTTCAGAAAATCAAAAGAAATACTACATAGATATCAAACTATCCCAGATCATCGCAGACCAGAAAAAAGCCCCGTGGATGGTGAATCCGCGGGGCTTTCATACTGGCGACGTCGCTGACGTTTTACAGCGCGCCGGTCAGTTCGGGCACGACCTGGAACAGGTCGCCCACCAGGCCATAATCCGCCACGCCGAAAATCGGGGCTTCGGGATCCTTGTTGATGGCCACGATGACCTTCGAGTCCTTCATGCCGGCCAAATGCTGGATGGCGCCGGAAATACCAACGGCCACGTACAGCTGCGGAGCAACGATCTTGCCGGTCTGGCCCACTTGCCAGTCGTTCGGCGCGTAGCCGGCGTCGACGGCCGCGCGCGAGGCGCCCAACGCGGCGCCGAGCTTGTCGGCCAGCGGGTCAAGGATCTTGAAGTTCTCGGCGCTGCCCAACCCACGGCCGCCCGAGACCACGACGCGCGCGCCGGCCAGTTCGGGACGGTCGCTCTTGGCCACTTCGCGGCCCACGAACGTGGACTTGCCCGAATCCGCCACGGCGGCCACGTCTTCCACGGCGGCCGAACCCCCTTGCGCTGCGACGGCGTCAAAGCCCGTCGTGCGCACGGTGATGACCTTCACGGCGTCGGCCGATTGCACCGTGGCAATGGCGTTACCCGCGTAGATCGGGCGCTGGAACGTGTCAGCGGATTCCACGCCGATGATGTCGGAAATCTGCGCGACGTCGAGCTTGGCGGCCACGCGCGGCGCCACGTTCTTGCCCGACGCGGTGGCCGGGAAGAGGATGTGGCTGTAGTTGGAAGCCACGGCCAGCACCTGCGCCGCGACGTTTTCCGCCAGACCGTCAGCCAGCTGCGGCGCGTCAGCCAACAGCACCTTGGCCACGCCTGCGGCGGCGGCGGCCTGGTCGGCCCCGGCACGCGCATTGGCGCCGGCGACCAGCACGTGCACGTCGCCTCCGATCTTGGCGGCGGCGGCGACGGCGTTCAGGGTTGCGCCCTTGAGCTGGGCGTTATCGTGTTCGGCAATAACCAGCGTCGTCATGTTCAGACCACCTTCGCTTCGTTCTTGAGTTTGTCCACCAGGGCCGCAACATCGGCCACCTTGATGCCGGCCTTGCGGGCGGGCGGCTCGCTGACCTTCAGCGTCTTCAGGCGCGGCGCGGGATCAACACCCAGCTCGTCGGGCGTGACGGTGTCCAACTGCTTCTTCTTGGCCTTCATGATGTTGGGCAGCGTGACGTAACGCGGCTCGTTCAGGCGCAGGTCGGTGGTGACGATGGCCGGCAGCGTCAGCGTCAGCGTTTCCAGCCCGCCGTCCACTTCACGCGTGACCGTGACCTTGCCGTCGGCCAGTTCGACCTTGCTGGCGAACGTGGCTTGCGGCCAATCCAGCAGCGCGGCCAGCATCTGGCCGGTTTGGTTGGCGTCGTCATCGATGGCTTGCTTGCCAAGAATGACCAGTTGCGGCTGCTCTTTGTCGACCAGGGCCTTCAACAACTTGGCGACGGCCAGCGGTTGGAGTTCAGCATCGGTCTGAACCAGCACGCCACGATCGGCGCCAATGGCCATGGCGGTGCGCAGCGTCTCCTGGCATTGCGCAACGCCGCAAGAAACCGCCACGACTTCAGCGACGGCACCCTTCTCTTTGAGCCGGGTCGCTTCTTCGACGGCGATTTCGTCAAAGGGGTTCATGGACATCTTCACATTGGCGATATCCACGCCAGTCTGATCCGACTTGACTCGCACCTTGACGTTGTAGTCAACGACGCGCTTGACAGGTACCAACACCTTCATCCCGCTGCCTCCAAATGGAAATAAATACCCGGCATGCGCCGGGATCGCATTGCACAATTTTTTCCTGATTCTACAGCTTCGCCAGCGCTCGTATATGCGCAACGACACTGCGCCCCAGTGCAGATAAGTTGTAACCACCTTCAAGCGTACTGACGATCCGGCCCTGACTATGCCGTTCGGCCACCTCGACGAGTTGCTCGGTGATCCAGCCGTAGTCAGCCTCGACCAGGCCCATCTGGCCCATGTCGTCTTCCCGATGCGCATCGAATCCGGCGGACACCAGGATGAGTTCCGGGCGGAAGGCTTCAAGCCGGGGCAGCCACTGGTCGGTGACGATCGTCCTGACCGCGGGGCCGACCGTATACGCGGGCACCGGCACGTTCAGCATGTTGTCCGCGGGCTGGTCGGTACCGCTGTTGGGAAAGAGCGGATGCTGAAAAAAGCTGCACATCAGCACGCGCTCGTCGCCCGCGAAGACGTCTTCGGTGCCGTTGCCGTGGTGCACGTCGAAGTCAACGATGGCCACGCGCGACAGGCCGTGAAAGTCCAGTGCATGGCGCGCTGCGATCGCGACGTTATTCAAAAAGCAGAAGCCCATGGCTTGCGACCGGCAAGCGTGGTGCCCGGGCGGACGCACCGCGCAGAACGCCGTGCGGGCGTCGCCGCCCATCACCGCATCCACCGCCGCAACCCCCGCGCCGGCCGCGTACAGGGCCGCTTCATAGGTGTGGGGATTCATCAGCGTATCGGGATCGATCGGGTAATACCCTTGGTCCGGCGTATGTTCGCGCAAACTGTCCAGATACTGGACGGTGTGCACACGCAAAAGGTCGTGGCGCGACGCCTGGGGCGCTTGGCGGTCGTCCAGATAGGGCATCAGGCCGCTGGCCAATAGCTGGTCGGAAATGGCATCCAGCCTCTGCGGGCTTTCAGGGTGCCAACTGCCCATTTCATGCAAGCGGCAAGCCGGGTGGGTAAGATACATGGTCTCCATAAGGAAGATTATGTTCATCTGTCGGCGATTACTGCAACTCGGAACGCTTTCCGCCCTGCTGGCGGGCTGCTCCACCACCGCCCCCTCTGCTCCAAATTCCCTTTCGACCCAGCCGCCGGCCGCTTCAGCGAACGCCGCTATCCGCATCGGACCCGCCACGCCGACACCCGGCTCCGAACTGCCGGATGACGCGCCTGCCACCCTGACCGCCACCGGCGCGCTGCGCCCGGAAGTGCGCAGCTTCGTGCAGGACCTGGCGGCCGAACGCCAATTGCCACTGGACCCGATGATCAAGGCGTTGGAAAGCTCGCGCTACAACGCCACCGTGTCCCGGCTGATCGCGCCGGCGCCGCCGGGCAAGAAAATCTGGCGCAGTTGGCTGACGTATCGGTCCCGCTTCGTGGAACCCAAGCGCATCGGCTGGGGCGTCGAGTTCTATAACGAAAATCGCGACCTGCTCAATCAGGCGGCTCAGCGTTTTGGCGTGCCGGCCCCGATCATCGCGTCGATCATCGGCGTCGAAACACTGTACGGCCGCAACATGGGCAACTTCCGAGTGCTGGATGCACTGGCCACGCTGGCCTTTGACTATCCCGATCCCAACAAACCCGAGCGCGCCGCGATGTTCCGGGGCCAGTTGGCGGACTTCCTGACGCTGGTCATGAAAGACAAACTGGACCTGGAAACGCAGGGCTCGTACGCCGGCGCCATCGGCATGCCGCAGTTCATGCCCACCAGCATCATGCACTACGCGGTGGACGGCGACGACAACGGCCATATCGACCTGACCAACAACACGCAGGACGCCATCATGTCCGTGGGCAGCTTCCTGGCACAGCACGGCTGGCAGCGCGGCTTGCCCGTGTTTGCACCGGTGGTGTTGCCGGCGGACCCCACCGCGCTGGTCGACGGCGGCCTGGAGCCCAAGCAAACCTGGAGCACGCTGTCGGCCGCCGGCGCGCGTTTGCAACCAGGCGCCAGCAGCAATGGTTGGGGCACCCAGCCGCTGGGGGTGGTGGACCTGGTTGAAGAAGCGCGCGGCACGGCGCAATACCGGGTTGGCACGCCCAATTTCTTTGCGCTGACCAAGTACAACCGCAGCTACTTCTACGCGACGTCGGTGGCGGACCTGGCGTACGAAATCGAAGCGCGCGTCACGCGGTGATCTGCCCGCCCCGGAAACAGCAATGCCCCGTCAGGATGAACGGGGCATTTTTTTATTGTGGGACTGGATGCGCCCCACTGCTGCCGTACGGAATCAGTTGAATACGCCCGTGGACAGGTAACGGTCACCCCGGTCGCAGACAATGAACACGATGGTGGCGTCGTTAACTCTTTCGGCCACACGCAAGGCGGCCACCAGCGCACCGGCGGACGAAATTCCGCCAAAGATGCCTTCTTCGGCGGCCAGCCGGCGCGCCATGGTTTCCGCTTCGGATTGCTCGATGGATTCGTAGGCGTCCACGCGGCTGCGGTCGAAGATCTTGGGCAGGTAGGCCTCGGGCCACTTGCGGATACCCGGAATCTGCGAGCCTTCGGCCGGCTGTGCGCCCACGATCTGCACGGCGGGGTTGCGGGATTTCAAATACGTCGACACGCCCATGATCGTGCCCGTGGTGCCCATGGCGCTGACGAAATGCGTGATGCGCCCTTCGGTTTGCGTCCACAGTTCGGGGCCCGTGGTTTCCACATGCGCGCGCGGGTTGTCGGGGTTGGCGAACTGGTCCAGCACCACGCCGCGGCCGTCGGCCTGCATTTCGGTGGCCAGGTCGCGGGCGTATTCCATGCCGCCCTTGTCGGCGGGCGTCAGGATCAGCTCGGCGCCGTAGGCAGCCATGGCCGCCCGGCGTTCCACGGACAGGTTGTCGGGCATGATTAGAATCATGCGGTACCCCTTCATCGCCGCCGCCATGGCCAGCGCGATGCCGGTATTGCCGCTGGTAGCCTCGATCAGGGTGTCGCCCGGCTTGATGTCGCCACGCGCTTCGGCGTGCTGGATCATCGACAAGGCGGGGCGGTCCTTCACGGAACCGGCGGGATTATTGCCTTCCAGCTTGGCCAGGATGACGTTGCCACGCGCGTCGCCCGCGGCACCGGGAATGCGCTGCAATCGCACCAGCGGCGTATTGCCGACGGTCTGCTCGATAGTGGGGTAGGTAGTAGTCATGCAAAAGATAATAACTCTGCCTGGCGCTGGGCGCGGGCAAAAGCCGCGCTCGCGCCAGGGGTTAGCCGCCTACCCGGCGCGTCAGGGCCGGGCCGCCGCCGGCGCCGTGCTGGGTTTGCCCTTGGCCGGTTTGGCGGTGGATGACGCGGCGCCCGAGCCTTGGCTTTGGCTTGGGCTTTGGCCCGATCCTGCCGCGCCATCGCCCTCGCCCACCTGCAAGCCGGCCGCCTTCAAGGCCTGCGCCTTTTTCTCGCCAATGCCGCGCACGCGCTCGGCCAGGTCTTCGAACGAATCGAAGCGGCCGCCGCGTTCGCGTTCATTGATGATGATTTCGGCCGTGCGCGGGCCGATGCCCCGGATGGTCTCTAATTGCTGCGCGCTGGCCTGGTTGACATCTACCGCCCGGGCTTCCGGCGCGGTGAAGCCCAGCGCGGCGCTCACCAGCATGACGCCAAGCACGTGTTGCCACAGGCGGCGCCCATTGCGGCCGCCTGCCGACGCATGCGGCAAGCGCGCTTTGCGCCATGGCATGGCCGCGCCGCGACGGACAATGGCGGGTACAAGGAAAGGGTTCATGAGGGTCTCCGAAAAGAACGGGTGCGGCGGATGCCGAACCACCCCTGGATCATGGACGTTCGCCCTGCCTGCGGGCCGTGCAGTGAATGGATTGATCCACCTCGGAAACTACGTGGGCGAAATAAAGGCCACCCTGAAGGGTGGCCTGGCTTTCACGCGGCGCGGGGCGGCGTGGTGCTGCTTTTCAGCGGCCCCCCAT
>NZ_JBLVOL010000115.1:60942-74129 GCF_053543755.1 Achromobacter semiaridum
GGCCCCCTGGCGGCTAGCGGCGCGCGCGCCAATAGCGCACGTACTCGGCAACACCGGTCTGCACGTCGCGCATCGGCGCATAGAACCCGGCGGTGCGCAGCTGGGTGACGTCCGCCTGCGTATAGCTTTGGTAGCGGCCCTTCAGGTCTTCCGGGAACGGGATGTAGCGGATCAAGTCCAGTTCGACCAATTGCGCCAACGTCAGCTCGGCCTCGCCGCGCTCGGCACGCAAGGCATTCACCACGGCTGCGGCCACGTCATTAAAGGGTTGTGCACGGCCCGTGCCGCAATTGAAGATGCCGGACTGATCGGGATGGTCCAGAAAATGCAGGTTGACCGCCACGACGTCTTCAACCGAGATGAAATCGCGGCTTTGACCGCCGTCCACATAACCGTCCCAGCCCGCGAACAGGCGCACATGCCCGTGTTCCAGAAACTGGTTCATGTTGTGAAACGCCACCGAGGCCATGCGGCCCTTGTGCTGTTCATGCGGGCCATAAACGTTGAAATAACGCAGCCCGACCACCTGCGCCGTCAGACTGTCCATGCGCTTGCGCAGCACCTGGTCGAACAGCAGCTTCGAGTAACCGTAGACGTTCAGCGGGCCTTCGTTGGCCGGGTCCTCGACGTAGACGGACGAGCCACCATAGACGGCGGCGGACGAGGCATACAGGAAGGGAATGCGCCGCGTCTGGCAGAACTCGAACAGTTCCAGCGTGACGCGGTAGTTGTTGTCCATCATGTAGCGGCCGTTGCGCTCGGTGGTGTCCGAGCAGGCGCCCTGATGCAACACGGCGCGCACGGCGGGCAGGCTGCCGTCGGCCACGCGCCGGCGGAAGTCGTCCTTGTCCATGTATTCAGCGATCTGGCAGTCCACCAGGTTGACGAACTTGTCGCCTTCGGTCAGGTCGTCGACCGCGATGATGTCATGGATGCCACGGCGGTTAAGCCCGCGCACCAGATTGCTGCCGATGAAGCCCGCGGCTCCGGTTACGACGATCATGAAATTTCTCCTGCGAGTTCCGCGGCGGTGACGACAGAGGTGCCCAGCTTGCCCACGGCGATGCCGCCGGCCTTGTTGGCCCAGCCCATCGATTCGGCCCACGGCAAGCCAATGGCGCGCGACACGGCCAGCGTGGCCAATACCGTATCGCCGGCACCCGACACGTCGAACACTTCGTGCGCCTGCGCATCGATGTGGTCGCGTCCCGCATCGGTAAACAATGTCATGCCCTGCTCGGACCGCGTCACCAGCAGGGCTTCAAGATCCAGGTCGGCGCGCAGACGCTGCGCGCGATCGGTGAGTTCGGCTTCGGAATTCCAGCGGCCCACGGCCTGCTGCATTTCAGCCCGGTTGGGCGTGACCAGGGTGGCGCCACGATAGCGCGAATAGTCGTCGCCCTTGGGGTCTACCAGCACCGGTATGCCTGCATGGCGCGCCATGGACACCAACGATTCGACGCGGGTCAGCACGCCCTTGGCGTAATCGGACAACACCAGCACATCGTGGTTGGACAGATGACGCGCCAGCGCGGCGTCCACGCTGTCCAGGGCGGCTTGTTCGGGATGCTGCTCGAAGTCCACGCGCAGCAATTGCTGCTGACGGCCCAGCACGCGCATTTTCAATGTGGTGTGCAGCGAGGGGTCGGCGATCAGATCGGCACGGATGCCGGCCTCGGCGGACAAGTGACGGATGCTCTCGCCCGCCTCGTCTTCGCCCAGCACGCCCACCAGCGTCACCTGCCCGCCCAGCGCCGCGACGTTGCGCGCGACGTTGGCGGCGCCACCCAGGCGGTCTTCACGGCGCGCGACCCGCACCACGGGCACCGGCGCTTCCGGCGAAATGCGTTCGACTTCACCGAACCAGTAGCGGTCCAGCATCACGTCGCCCACGACAAGGACGCGGCTTTGGGAAATGGCTTCGGCGGGAAAAGGCTTCATTCAAGTTCTTCCAGGCGGCGCGGCGCGTAGGTCTCCCAGGCGTTGCAGCCGGGACATTGCCAGTAAAAACGACGCGCTTGAAAACCGCAACTACGACACGCATAGCGGTCCAGGCGTTGCGTATGCTTGTGAATCAGGCTGCGCAGCAGCGTCAGGTCGGCGCCCGGCACCGGCCCGCTTTCCGCGCCGCTTTCCGGGTTGGCCAGTTCGGCTTCCAGCAGGCGATCCAGCCCCAGCAAGGACGGATGGCTGCGCAACGCACCGCGCGCGAACGCCCACGCGACGTCAGACCCCTGCTGCACGCGCAATTCGCGGAACACCACGTTGAACAGGTCCAGCGACGCGTGCCGTTGATATTGCTTGAGCAGGAAATCAAGCCCCGCTTCGACCTGGTTGGCGGCGCGATAGTTGGCCAGAAGCGACTCGGCCACGAGCCCGGCGAATTCCGGCGCGTCGGTCATGACCGATTCCAGGTAAAGCCGCTCGCGCTTGGGGTCCTGTTCCAGCGACGCCAGTCGCGCGCGCAGCATCGCCGTGCGCACCTTGGCGCCCTTGCCCACCGACGCATCGGTGGTGGACAAGGCATGGTCGGCGGCGTCCAGCGCTTTGTGCGCCGCGTCGACGTCCGCCGGCTTGGCCGACAGTGCGGTTTGCGCCTGCTCGCAGTAGTAATGCACGATTTGCGGGACCGGTTCATCGACCAGGCCCTGCAAGGTCTTGACCGCTTCGATGGCGCGTGGCCAGTCGTGTTCGGATTCAAAAATTCGAATCAAGGAGCGCAGCGCCGGTAGGGCGTAGCGCGTGTCCTTGAGCTGTTCGAAACCGCTTTCGGCGCGGTCCAGCATGCCGGCCTTCAGGAAATCCTGCGCGAGTTCATGCTGTGCATGCTCGCGCTCGGCATCAGGCAGATCGGAACGGCTGAGCAGGCTTTGATGCACGCGGATGGCGCGTTCCATTTCGCCTCGGCGACGGAACAGGCTGCCCAGCGCGAAGTGCAGCTCGGTTGTTTCGGGGTCCAGCTTGGCCACTTCGACAAACGCGTCGATGGCACGGTCCGGCTCTTCGTTGAGCAGGAAGTTCAGCCCCCGGAAATACGAATCGGGCAGGCTGCGCGTTTCCCGAAGCATTTGCCGGATGTCAAAGCGCGCGGCCAGCCAGCCCAGCGCGAACAACACCGGCACGAAAATCAGCCACCAAGGTTCAAAATCCACGTTTCGGGCTCTTGCGGTAAATCAGTGCGGGATGCGGTTGCGGGACGTTCGACGAGCGGCGCGCCATCAAAGCGGCGACATCGGGGCAACGGCTTCGGGGGGCACGACGGGCGTGGTGCCGTTGACGGCGGCCTGGACACGGTCGAGTTCGCGGCGCAAGCGCATGGCTTCGCGGCGGCGGCGCATGGCGGCGGGCACGGTCAGCAACAGGCCGAACAAGGCTCCGGCAACGAACACGACCAGCATCACGACGATCAGCGGCACATCTTGCACGACGTAGTCCGCGTAGAACTTCACGGCGACCGGGTCGGTGTTCTTCAAGGCGAACATCAACACCGCAATAAACACGAGCAATCGCAGGGCCCAGACTAGATAGCGCATGACGCATGCTCCAGAGAATTCAAGACTGCCAATTGTAAGCGACGTCTTAAGCGTCCAAGAAAAAAAATCCCCGCAAAAGCGGGACGAATCCGAAGCGGAAAAAACAAAGCCCCTTGATTTCTCAAGGGGCCTGTTCTCGGTCCGATCTGCCCGTAGGCAGCCTTACTAGCCGATTCGTCAGTGCATGGCGTGCAAACTTGCCATTGACGTCATCGGTTCACCCGATCCAGAAGACTGGGCGTCCTCGTCATTGCCGCCGACCAGGTCAACCCGTTCGCGCAATTCCTTGCCTGCCTTGAAGTGCGGTACCTGTTTACCAGGCACCAGCACCTGTTCGCCGGACTTCGGATTGCGGCCGATGCGGGGAGACCGCTGCGACAACGAGAAGCTGCCAAAGCCGCGGATCTCGATGCGCTGACCCGAGGCCAGGGCCTGGGTCATCGCATCCAGCACGGTCTTGACGGCGTAATCGGTGTCGCGGGCGGCCAGCTGAGGATAGCGGGCCGCCAAGGCGGCGATCAGCTCCGACTTGGTCACGAATTAACCGTCGTTGCGCTGTTGGTCCAGCTTGGCCTTCAGCAGCGCGCCGAGGTTGGTGGTGCCGGACGAAGCGCTGGCGTCGGACATGCGCTGGATCGTTTCGGCGGTCTCGGCGTTGTCACGGGCCTTGATCGACAGCTGGATCGAACGCGTCTTGCGGTCGATGTTGACGATCATGGCTTCGATGTTGTCGCCGGCGTTCAGAACGGTGGTGGCATCTTCAACGCGGCCCGAGGAGATCTCGGAAGCGCGCAGGTAGCCTTCAACGTCCACGGACAGCGTGACAACAGCGCCCTTGGCTTCGACGGACTTGATGGTGCCCGGAACAACCGCGCCCTTGTCAAACGTGGCGACGAAGTTATTGAAGGGGTCGCCTTCCAGCTGCTTGATGCCCAGCGAGATGCGTTCCTTGTCGGTATCGATGCCCAGAACCACGGCTTCGATCTCGTCGCCCTTCTTGAAGTTGCGCACGGCTTCTTCGCCCGTTTCCGTCCAGGACAGGTCGGACAGGTGAACCAGGCCGTCGATACCGCCAGGCAGACCAACGAACACGCCGAAGTCGGTGATCGACTTGATGGCGCCGCGGACCTTGTCGCCGCGCTTGAAGTTCGTGGCGAACTCTTCCCACGGGTTTTGACGGCACTGCTTCATGCCCAGCGAGATACGACGACGGTCTTCGTCGATTTCCAGGACCATGACTTCGACTTCTTCGCCCAGGGTAACAACCTTGCGCGGGTCGACGTTCTTGTTGGTCCAGTCCATTTCGGACACGTGGACCAAGCCTTCGATGCCGGCTTCGACTTCGACGAACGCGCCGTAGTCGGTCAGGTTCGTGACCTTACCGAACAGGCGGGTGCCTTGCGGGTAGCGGCGAGCCAGGCCCACCCACGGATCTTCGCCCAGCTGCTTGACGCCCAGCGAGACGCGGCTCTTTTCCTGGTCGAACTTGAGAACCTTGGCTTCGACTTCTTGACCCACTTGCAGGACTTCGGACGGGTGACGCACACGACGCCATGCCATGTCGGTGATGTGCAGCAGGCCGTCGATGCCGCCCAGGTCAACGAACGCGCCGTAATCGGTGATGTTCTTGACCACGCCCTTGACCACAGCACCTTCGTGCAGGGTTTCGAGCAGCTTTTGACGCTCTTCGCCCATGCTGGCTTCCAGCACTTGGCGACGCGACAGCACAACGTTGTTGCGCTTGCGGTCGAGCTTGATGACCTTGAATTCGAGGGTCTTGCCTTCGTACGGGGTGGTGTCCTTGACCGGACGCAGATCCACCAGCGAACCGGGCAGGAACGCGCGGATGCCGTTGGTCATGACGGTCAGGCCGCCCTTCACCTTGCCGGTGATGGTGCCGGTAACCAGCTCGCCGTTTTCCAGGGCCTTTTCCAGTTGCAGCCAGGCCGACAGGCGCTTGGCGCGGTCACGCGACAGGATGGTGTCGCCGTAGCCGTTTTCCAGGGAATCGATGGCCACCGAGACGAAATCGCCGGGTTGCACTTCGAGCTCGCCCTGGTCGTTCAGGAACTCTTCCAGGGGGATCAGCGCTTCGGACTTCAGGCCGGCGTTGACGACGACGAAATTATGGTCGACGCGCACGACTTCGGCGCTGATGACCTCGCCGGACTTCATGTCCTGGCTCTTGAGGCTTTGTGCGAAAAGGTCGGCGAAGCTTTCGCCGCCGGTGGCGGTAGTGGAAACGGAAGACATGGGGTTGAAATCCATTGGGCCGAAATGGCCGTTAAGAACACACCGCAGCGGATTGCCCGCCACAGTGGAGTCAAAATACCTGCCTGCCGGTTTGCCCTGCGGGGTGGCCCGTGGGGGTTGCGCCTGGCGAGGACAGGGCCTAATCAAATAAAACTAGGCCCGGACGTTGTACGTTCGTAATACGTTGTATCGTCCGGGCGATTTTGCAGCGCAGAATCCGGCAAATCAGCTGTTTGCCTAAGCTATTTGCCTAAGCTATTCGCCTAAGCTATTTGCCTAAGCTATTTGCCTCAGCCTTTCGCCTTATTGCCGGCCTGCTGCCAAAAATCCAGTATTGCCTGCACCGTTTCTGCAATCGTCAAATCAGATGAATCCAGCACGTGTGCGTCTGCTGCGGGAGCCAGCGGCGCCGTGGCGCGTTCGGTATCGCGGGCGTCTCGCTCGCGCATGTCTCGCAGAAGGTCGTCTAGATTAGCAGAAATTCCCTTTTCGATCAACTGCTTACGCCGCCTCTCGGCCCGGGCCACCACATCGGCAACCAGGAACACCTTCAGCGACGCGTCCGGGAACACCACGGTGCCCATATCCCGACCGTCCGCGACCAGCCCGGGGGGCCGACGAAACGCGCGCTGGCGCTCCAGCAGCGCCCGGCGCACGCCGGGAAACGCAGCGACGCGCGACGCGAAATTACCGACTTCTTCGCGCCGGATCTCGTGCCCGACATCGACGCCGGCCAGGTACACATGAGGCCCGTCAAAGCGGACATCCAGCGTTTCCGCCACGCGCGCCACGCCGGGTTCGTCGTCGACGGACACGCCTTGATTCAGGGCAGCCAGGGCGGTCAGCCGGTACAGTGCGCCACTGTCCAGCACGGCCCAGCCCAGCGCCTTGGCGACGCGATGGGCCACCGTGCCCTTGCCGGACGCGGTGGGGCCATCGATCGTGATGACGGCGGCGGAAGAGTCAGTCAATGAAGTGGAAGTCATGGGGAAAGTGCGCTAGGCCGACACAAGGCTTGCGTAGACATCAAAATAACCCGGGAACGTCTTGCTGACGCAACCCGGGTCCAAAATTCGGACGGCGGCGGGCCCGAAGGCCGCCAATGAAAAGCACATGGCCATGCGGTGATCGTCCCACGTGCCGATGTGCGCGTCGCGCCAGGCGTCCTGCGCCGGCGGGATGACCCGCAGCCAATCGGGTCCCGATTCCACCGTTGCCCCCAGCTTTTCAAGCTCGGTCTGCATGGCATGGATGCGGTCCGTTTCCTTGACGCGCCAGCTGCCAATGTTACGCAGCCGGCAAGGACCGTCGGCATACAAGGCCAGCGCCGCCGCGGTCATGGCGGCGTCCGGAATCAGGTTGAAGTCGGCATCGAACGCCTTCAAGCGCGCCCCGTCGGCCACCCTTACGCCCGAAACCTCGATCCAGTCGGGGCCGTAGGCCACCGTGGCGCCCATTTGCGCCAGCGTGTCGGCAAAGGCGACATCGCCCTGGATGCTGTCAGCGCCCACGCCGGTCACGCGCAGCGGGCCGCCGCCGATCGCGCCCAGCGCAAGAAAGTAGGACGCTGTCGAGGCATCGCCTTCGACCGCGATCTGGCCCGGACTGCGGTAGCCCGCCCCGCCTTCGATCACGAAGCGGCTCCAGCCGTCGCGTTGCACCTGCACGCCGAACCGTGCCATCAGGTTCAGCGTGATTTCAATGTAGGGCTTGGAGATGAGCTCGCCGACCACTTCCAGGGTCACGGGCTTGCCGCTGCGGCCGGCCTGCAAGGGCGCGGCCAGCAGCAAGGCCGTCAGGAACTGGCTGGATACCGAGCCCTGCACGCGCGTAACCGCCTCGTCGGCGATCTGACCACGGCCGATATGCAGCGGCGGATAGCCGGGCTGACCCAGATAATCGATGCGTGCGCCCAGTGCATTCAGCGCATCAGCCAGATCCCCGATGGGCCGTTCGTGCATGCGCGGAACACCCGACAGGCGGTAGTCACCACCCATCAAGGCCAACGCGGCGGTCAGCGGACGAATCGCGGTGCCCGCATTGCCCATGAAAAGATCCGCGCTTTCAACTGGAAAACGGCGCACGCCCTCTACCGTGACGCGACCGGCATCCAGGTCAGACACCTGCACGCCCAATTGGCGCAAGGCACCCAACATGACGCGCGTGTCATCGGAATCCAGCAACCCGGTAATCCGCGTGCAGCCTTCGGCGATGGCCGACAACAGCAACACGCGGTTGGAAATGCTCTTGGAACCGGGCAAGGCCATTACGCCGTGCGCCTGCCGCACGCGCGGCAGGTCCAGATAAGGCAAAGCGCCCATGTCAGTTACTCCTGTTGCCACTTGCGGCGCGCCTGGGCCGCAGTGTCCAGCAAAGCCAGCAAGGCCGCGTCGTCGCCATCGGCAATGGCGCGTTCGGCTCGATCCAGAACGGCGCGCACATCGGCAAGCTCGGCCAGCATCGCGTCGCGATTGGATAAAAAGATATCGCGCCACATCTCGGGCGAACCCGCCGCGATGCGCGTGAAATCGCGAAATCCGCTACCCGCCAGGTCAAGGCGTGTGCGGGCGTCGGCGGCCGTGGCCACCTGCTCCATATAGACGGCAGACAACAGGTGCGGCAAATGGCTGACCGAGGCCAGCACGCGATCGTGCGCATCGGCGCCCATGTCGATCACGCTGGCGCCGCAGGCTTGCCAAGCACGTCGCACCAGCGCGATGGAGGCGGCGCTGTTCTGCGGCAACGGCGTCAAGATGACGGTACGCTGGCGATACAGCGCGCCATCGGCGGCGTCGGGGCCCGTGCGCTCGGCGCCGGCAATCGGATGCCCTGGCACGAAGCGCCCGATTTGCTCGCCCAACGCCTGGCGCGCCGCATCGACGACTTCGGCCTTGGTGCTGCCCGCATCGGTGACGACGGTGTTGTCGCCCAGATGGGGAAGCATCCGCGACAACACATTTTTCAGGCCACCGACCGGCGTGGACAGAAGAACCAGATCCGCGCGTGCGGCGGCATCTTCGGCGCTGACGGCTTCGTCGATCAGACCAAGCTCAACGGCGCGCGCCAGCGACGAGGCGTTACGCCCCACGCCCAGCACGCGCCCCACCTGCCCTGCCTGGCGCAGCGCGGCGGCAAACGACCCACCGATCAACCCCACGCCCACCACGGCCAATACAGGAATCAGGGGGCCAGCGGCCCCCTGATCGGAAGAAGGTAACGCGTCGTTCATGTGGCCAGGATGTCGGTCAGGGCATCAATAAAGCGGGCATTCTCTTCAGGCAACCCGATCGACACACGCAACCATTCCGGCAGGCCATCGCCCGCCACGGGGCGAACGATCACGCCACGCTTGAGCAATTCCAGATTGATGCGGGGCGCGTCGCCCACGTGCACCAGCACGAAGTTGCCGAAGCTGGGCACATAGCGCAGCCCAAGCCGATCGAACGCGGCGCACAGCTGCGCCTTGCCCGACTTGTTCGACGCATAGGCCTCTTCAAGGTAGGCCGCATCGCCCAGGGCGGCAATAGCCGCGGCCTGCGCTAGCGTATTGACATTGAACGGTTGACGCACGCGATTGAGCAAGTCAGTCAAGGGCGGCTGCGACACCGAGAAGCCCACGCGCAGCCCCGCCAGCCCATAGGCCTTGGAGAACGTGCGCGAAATGATCAGGTTCGGAAAACGGCGCGCCAGCGCGGTGCTGTCGAAGCGATATTCCGGATCCAGATATTCGTTGTAAGCCTCGTCCAGCACCACGGTGACCCGGTCACCATGCGCGGCGTGCACACGTTCCAGGAAGGACGCAACCTTGTCGCCAGGCACGAAGGTGCCGGTGGGATTATTCGGATTGGCGATGAACAGCAAGCGCGTGTCGTCGGCAATGGCGTCGAACATCGCGTCAAGGTCATGGCCGTAGTCTTTTGCCGGCACCACGATGTGGCGTGCACCGCGCGCTTGTGTGGCAAGCCGATAGACCGCAAACGAATGTTGCGCGTAGACGGCGGACGATCCCGGCTCCAGCAGCGCCAGCGCCGCGATTTCCAGGATGTCGTTCGAGCCGTTACCCAGCGTGATCCAATTCATCGGCACGCCATAGCGTTCGGCCAGCGCGGCCTTCAGATCGAAGCCGTTCGGGTCCGGATAACGCGCCAGCGACTCGGCCGCGGCCAACATCGCGGTGCGAGCCGACTTGGGCATGCCCAGCGGGTTTTCATTAGAGGCCAGCTTGACGATGCCCGCCGGATCCAACCCGAATTCACGGGCCAGTTCTTCGATGGGCTTACCCGCCTGATAGGGCGCAATGGCGCTGACATGCGCCGGGGCAACGAGGGGCTTGGATGCGGTGGTCATGGTGTGGGCTCACGGCGCCGGGTAGGAACCCAGCACCTTCAGGTAGGCAACCTGCGCCTGCAACGTGGCAAGCGCGCGCTGAACGTTCGGATCATTACGATGACCCAGGACGTCGACGTAAAAATAATATTCCCACTGGCCGGTGCGCGCGGGGCGCGACTCGAAGCGGGTCATCGACACACCGTTGTCCGCCAGGGGCGCCAGCATTTCGTAGACGGCGCCGGCGCGGTTGGGCACGGCCAGGATCAGGCTGGTCTTGTCCTTGCCGCTGACCAGCGGCTGGATATTGCCGATGGCCAGGAACCGGGTGCGGTTGTGCGGATCGTCCTGGATGCCGGCCGCGATGACTTGAAGATTCCAGGCGGGCGCGGCCACTTCGCCGGCAATGGCCGCGATGGTCGGGTCCCCCGCCGAGGCGCGCGCCGCTTCGGAATTGCTGGACGCCGCAACCCGTTCCACATCGGGATAGTTGCGTGTCAGCCAGCCCTGGCACTGCGCCAGCGCTTGCGGGTGCGCGGAAATGGTCTTGATGCCATCCATGGTGCCCGACTGCGACATCAGGCAATGGCGGATCACCAGCGAACGCTCGCCCAGGATCGTCAGCGGCGTGTTCAGCAGCAGGTCCAGGCTGCGGTTGACGGCGCCTTCGGTGGAGTTTTCGACCGGCACCATGCCCACGTCGGCCTGCCCGCCCTCAACCGCGCGGAACACCTCGTCAAACGACACGCACGGCAGCTTTTGGACGGCGTGGCCAAAGTGTTCCAGCGCCGCCTGCTCGGAAAACGAACCTTGCGGGCCCAGGTAGGCAACCGTCATGCCGCGTTCCAGGCCACGGCAGGCCGAGATGATTTCAGTCCAGACCGACGCCACGCCCGCATTCGGAAACGGGCCCGGGTTGATCTGTTGCAAACGGCGAATGACTTCGGCCTCGCGCTCGGGGCGCAGCACCGGGCCATCGGCCTGTGCGGCGTGCTTGGCTTCGCCAACTTCCAACGCGGCGCGGGCGCGCTGCGAAAGCAGGTCGAGGATCTGCGCGTCCAACGCATCGATGCGTTCGCGCAAGGGGCGCAACTTGCGTTGCAGGTCTTCATCCATAGCGGCGCTCGAATTCCTTCAGGTACTCGACCAACGCTTCGACCCCGGCAAGCGGTACGGCGTTGTAAATGGATGCGCGCATGCCGCCCACGCTCTTGTGACCCTTCAGTTGGGTCAGCCCCGCCGCATCGGCGCCTTGCAGGAAGGCGTCGTTGAGCGATTCATCGCGCAGCACAAACGGTACGTTCATGCGCGAACGCACGGGCGCGTGGATGGGATTGCGGAAGAAACCGCTGCCGTCCAGGTAGCCGTACAGCAGGTCGGCCTTGGCCTTGTTGGCGGCTTCCATGCCCGCCACGCCGCCGTTGGCCTTGACCCACTTGAACACCAGGCCGGCGACATAGATCGCGAAGGTGGGCGGTGTGTTGTAGCGCGAATGCTCGGCGGCCACGTTGGCGTAGTCGAACGCCGACGGGCAAATCGGCAAGGCGTGGCCGATCAGGTCACGCCGGGCAATGACCATGGTCACGCCTGCCGGGCCTGCGTTTTTCTGCGCGCCGGCATACACCATGCCGCAACGCGTGATATCCATGGGCCGCGACAGGAAATGCGACGACGCATCCACCACCAGCGGCACATCGGGCGCGCCCAGCGCGGCGGTGTCGGGCCAGTCCATGAACTCGACCCCACCAATCGTTTCATTGCTGCAAAGATGCAGGTAGGCCGATTCCTGGCGCACGTTCCACGTATCGACCGGCGGCACCCAGGTCAACGGCGCCTGCTCGCGGCCATCCAGCTGGATGGCTTGCTCGCTGCTTGCCGCGACGTGGGTGCTGCCGTAGCGGGCCGCTTCCTTGTACGAACGCTTGGACCAATGGCCCGTCACGACGAAGTCGGCGGCCGGCGTGCCCCGGCGCCCCATGAGATTCATGGGGACGATGGCGTTCTCCCCGGAACCCCCGCCTTGCATGAACATGACCGCGTAATCAGCGGGCAAGCCCAGCAGATCACGCAAATCGGATTCGGCTTCGTCGCAGATCTGCACGAAGTGCTTGCCGCGATGGGACATTTCCATCACCGACATGCCACTGCCATGCCAATCCAGCATCTCAGCTGCTGCTTGCTGCAATACCACCTCGGGCAAGGCCGAGGGGCCTGCCGAGAAGTTCCAGGGGCGGGCCATTATTGCTCCGTAGGTTCCGTCGAATCCGTTGCGCCGTTGGTATCGTCGCCGCCTTCCGCCTGACCGTCTTCGGCTTGGACGTCATCGTCCAGCTCGCCGTCGTCGTCAGCGTCGCTTTCCACAACACGACGTACGCCGGACAGCGTGCTGCCGTCATCAACGTTGATCAGCGTGACGCCCTGCGTTGCGCGCCCCATTTCGCGGATTTCCGCGACACGGGTACGCACCAGCACGCCGCCGGTGGTGATCAACATGATTTCGTCGGTCGGGTTGACCAGCACCGCGCCGACCACCTTGCCGTTACGCGAGGTGGTCTGGATGGCGATCATGCCCTTGGTGCCACGGCCGTGGCGCGTGTATTCGCCGATCGGGGTGCGCTTGCCATAGCCGTTTTCGGTTGCGGTCAGCACGGTCTGCGTTTCGTCGCCGGCCACCAGCAGCGCGATGACGGTCTGCGTTTCTTCCAGCATCATGCCGCGCACGCCGCGGGCGTTGCGGCCCATCGGACGGACGTCGTTTTCGTCAAAGCGCACGGCCTTGCCCGAATCCGAGAACAGCATGACGTCGTGCTTGCCGTCGGTGAGGTCGGCGCCGATCAGGTAGTCGCCGTCGTCAAGGTCCACGGCAATGATGCCGGCCTTGCGCGGGTTGGAGAAGTCGGACAGCGGGGTCTTCTTGACCGTGCCGCGCGAGGTCGCCATGAAGACGTAGTGATCTTCGCTGAATTCCTTGACCGGCAGCACCACCGTGACCTTCTCGCCATCAGCCAGCGGGAACATGTTGACGATCGGCTTGCCGCGCGAGTTGCGCGTGCCTTGCGGCACTTCCCAGACCTT
>NZ_JBLVOL010000115.1:74206-88864 GCF_053543755.1 Achromobacter semiaridum
GCCAATACACACGACCGCGGTTCGAGAAGCACAAGAGATAATCGTGCGTGTTCGCGATGAACAGCTGGTCGATCCAGTCGTTTTCCTTCATCGCCGTGGCTTGCTTGCCGCGCCCACCGCGCTTTTGCGAACGGTATTCGGACAGCGGTTGGCTCTTGATGTAGCCACCGTGCGACAGGGTCACGACCATGTCGGTCGGCGTGATCAGGTCTTCGGTGTCAAGCTCGGTTGCGTTCAGTTCGATTTCCGAGCGACGCGCATCCTTCGTGTTCGTCGAGAATTCGGCCTTGATGGCCTGAAGCTCGTCGCTGATGATGGTCGTGATGCGCTCGGGGCGTGCCAGGATGTCGAGCAGGTCGGCGATGGTGGACATGATGTCCTTGTATTCGCCGACGATCTTGTCCTGCTCAAGCCCGGTCAGGCGTTGCAGGCGCATGTTCAGGATTTCCTGAGCCTGCGTGTCGCTCAGACGGTACAGGCCGTCGCCTTGAAGACCGAATTCGGTGCCCAGGTCGTCCGGACGGAAGGCCGCGCGGCCTCCCGGCGTGTCGCCATCGGCGCGCGAAAGCATGTCGCGAACCAGCGACGAATCCCACGATTTGGCCATCAATTCCTGGCGCGCGACGGGAGGCGTCGGCGCGGCCTTGATGATCGCGATGAAGTCGTCGATGTTTGCCAGCGCAACGGCCAGGCCTTCCAGCACGTGGCCGCGTTCGCGAGCCTTGCGCAGTTGGAACACCGTGCGGCGCGTGACCACTTCGCGGCGATGTTGCAGGAAGTAGTCGATCATCTGCTTCAGGTTGAGCAGGCGCGGCTGGCCATCGACCAGCGCCACCAGGTTCATCCCGAAGGTGTCTTGCAACTGCGTGTTCTTGTACAGGTTGTTCAGCACAACCTCAGGCACTTCACCGCGCTTGAGTTCGATGACCAGGCGCATGCCGTCCTTGTCGGACTCGTCGCGAATATCGGAGATGCCTTCGATCTTCTTGTCGTTGACGAGTTCGGCGATACGTTCCTGCAGCGTCTTCTTGTTGACCTGGTAGGGGATGGCGTCGATGACGATGGCTTGGCGGTTGCCCTTTTCCATGTCTTCGAAGTGCGTCTTGGCGCGCATGATGACGCGACCGCGACCCGTGCGATAACCCTCGCGCACGCCGGACATGCCGTAAATGATGCCGCCCGTGGGAAAGTCCGGCGCCGGGATGATCTCGATGAGTTCATCGACCGTGCAGGCCGGGTTGCGCAAGCAGTACAGGCAGCCGTCGACCACTTCCTGCAAGTTGTGCGGCGGGATATTGGTGGCCATTCCCACGGCGATGCCAGAGCTGCCGTTCACCAGCAGGTTGGGCAGACGCGAGGGCAACAGCAGCGGTTCTTGTTCGCTGCCGTCATAGTTGGGGCCGAAGTCCACCGTCTCCTGGTCGATGTCGGCCAGCAGCTCGTGGGCGATCTTCGCCAAGCGGATTTCGGTGTACCGCATCGCCGCGGCGTTATCGCCGTCGATCGAGCCGAAGTTGCCCTGGCCGTCCACAAGCATGTAGCGCATGGAGAAATCCTGCGCCATGCGGACGATGGTGTCGTACACGGATTGGTCACCGTGGGGGTGGTATTTACCGATTACGTCCCCGACGATACGCGCCGACTTCTTGTAAGCGCGGTTCCAATCGTTGTTCAGCTCATGCATCGCGTAGAGCACGCGCCGGTGGACGGGCTTGAGCCCATCCCGCACATCCGGTAGCGCCCGCCCAACGATCACGCTCATCGCGTAATCGAGGTAACTGCGGCGCATCTCTTCTTCCAGCGAAACCGGAAGCGTCTCCTTGGCAAAGGAATCCATATATATAACGACAGAATCGTGTAAGGAGGAACCCGGGCCGGGTAAACAGGAAATTCTATCATTCGATTCCGTTCCCGTTTGCCCGGCTTGCTTGCGGTGTGCCGCAAGGCGTCGGCTTGGACGGCCGGTCGGACAGGTCCCTCGGCCGCCGGGCCACGCCCTCCACCCCTGTTGTCAAAAACCAACATGGAAAACCGAACGAGCGCCGAAAACGCCATATCCAGCATTAATGCGCCTCTCCAGGGAAGCCAAAGGTGCCCAAATGCCTTAAGATTGTTTCCAGCACGCAGGAAACCCAGTAGCTAATCCTTTGAACCAGCTCTTGGCGTTGCTATACTGGCCCCGTTTTCCTGATATGCGGCGGGGGTTCGCTGCGAGTCACTTATCCAGCTTCAAGCTCAACGAGGAGAAACATGAACAAACCCTCCAAATTCGCTCTGGCGCTCGCCTTCGCCGCCGTCACGGCCTCTGGTGTAGCTTCCGCGCAAACCGTGGACAACTGGCGCAACCCGTTCGGTAACGTTTGGAAAAACGGTACGAACGAACTGTGCTGGCGCGATGCTTTCTGGACCCCTGCCACCGGTATCCCCGGTTGCGACGGTGTCCCGGTTGCACAACAGAAGGCGAAGCCGGCCCCGATGGCGGCAAAGGTCGTGTTCAATGCTGACACGTTCTTCGACTTCGACAAGTCGACCCTGAAGCCCGAAGGTCGTCAGCTGCTGGATCAAGTTGCCCAGCAAGCTCGCGGTATCGAGCTGGAAACCATCATTGCTGTTGGCCACACCGATTCGATCGGTACTGACGCCTACAACCAGAAGCTGTCCGAGCGCCGCGCCGCTTCGGTCAAGACCTACCTGGTCAGCAAGGGTATCGACCCCAACCGTATCTACACGGAAGGTAAGGGCGAGTCGAACCCGATCGCTTCCAACAAGACGAAAGAGGGCCGCGCCCAAAACCGTCGCGTTGAAATCGAAATCGTGGGTAGCCGCAAGTAATTGCCGGACTAGCTACAATAAGGGGCCTCGCATAGCGAGGCCCTTTTTTTCGTCCGTCATGCACCAGGTTGGTGCCATGGCGTGCGGCCTGCCTCGCCCCGTGCGCGGCAGCCGCCCCTCTATATATATAGCGTCGCCTTTCGCTGGACCTTCCCATGACCACGCAAATTCACGACTCCGACCGCCCTGCCGTCAACGCCGACCAAGCCGAACTGGACAAGTTCAGCGCCCTGGCCAGCCGCTGGTGGGACCCCGAAAGCGAGTTCAAGCCGCTGCACGCCATCAACCCGCTACGGCTGGAGTGGATTCAGGAATGTGCGGGCAACCTGGCGGGCAGGAAGGTGCTGGACGTCGGATGCGGCGGAGGCATCCTGGCTGAAGCCATGGCGCGCGGCGGTGCGGAAGTCACCGGTATCGACCTGGCCGACAAGTCGCTTAAAGTGGCACGCTTGCACGGACTGGAATCGGGCGTAAAGGTGGAATACCGCAAGGTGCCCGTTGAAGAGCTGGCTGTCGAGCAGCCCGGCCAGTACGACGTGGTCACCTGCATGGAAATGCTGGAGCATGTGCCGGATCCGGCATCCATCGTGCGCGCCTGCTCGACGCTAGTGAAACCGGGCGGCTGGGTGTTCTTTTCGACACTGAACCGCAACGCCAAGGCCTTTCTCTTCGCTATCATTGGCGCCGAATATGTTCTGCGGCTGCTGCCGCGCGGCACGCACAGCTATGACCAGTTCATCAAGCCCAGCGAGCTGTCCGCGGCCGCTCGCGCCGCCCAACTGGAGCCGATCAGCATGCGGGGCATGGAATACAACCCGATTACGCAGATCTATTCGCTGTCGTCCGACACCTCGGTCAACTATCTGATGGCTACCCGAAAATGAGCGCCCTGATCCTGTTTGATTTCGACGGCACCCTGGCCGATACCGCCCCCGACCTGGCCGCCGCCGCCAACCAGCAACGTACGCGCCGCGGCCTGGAGCCCATGCCGTACGAAGCCTTGCGTCCGGTGGCGTCACAAGGCGCGCGTGGCCTGCTGCGCGTCGCACT
The DNA here is from genome assembly GCF_053543755.1 of Achromobacter semiaridum. Classification (NCBI taxonomy): domain Bacteria; kingdom Pseudomonadati; phylum Pseudomonadota; class Betaproteobacteria; order Burkholderiales; family Alcaligenaceae; genus Achromobacter; species Achromobacter semiaridum. The sequence continues at coordinate 78,089 of NZ_JBLVOL010000115.1, forward strand.
GGACCTGGCACCCGGCGATCCGGATTACGAGCCGACACGTCTCCAGTTCCTGGAAGACTATGCGGCCAGCTCCACAGTGCACAGCAAGCTTTTCCCCGGAATCGAGCAATTGCTGGCGGACATTCGCGAACGCGGCCTGTCGTGGGGCATTGTCACCAATAAAGTGACGTATCTGACACTGCCCATCGTCGAATTTCTGGATTTGACCCGCGACAGCGCCGTGCTGGTCTGCGGCGACACCACCGCCCACGCCAAGCCACACCCGCTGCCGCTGCAACATGCGGCTCGGGAAGCCGGGTTTGCCACCGACCGCTGCGTCTATGTGGGTGACGACTTGCGCGACATCCAGGCGGCGCACGCCGCCGGCATGCCCGCCGTGGCAGCCGCCTACGGGTACGTGGGCGAAGACGACGACATCATCAGTTGGCAGGCCGAAACACGCGCCAACACCCCGGAAGAGCTCTGGGCCGCCATCCACCCGTTGCTGCCCAGCGACGTGCGCTGAAGCGAGGTGGCGGCGGGCTAGGGGTTCGCCGCCTCTCTTGATCGGGCTCCCGAATCAGCCTTTTTGGTTCAGCCTCTTTGGTTCAGCCTCTTTGGTTCAGCCTCTTTGGTTCAGCCTCTTCGGTTCAGCCTCTTCGGTTCAGCCCCTACTGTTTAGCCCCCTACTGTTCAGCCCCTACTGTTCAGCCCCTCTTCTCCGCCTCCCAAACGCGTCCCTCCTTGCGCGTCTCTTCCCTGTCGCCCTGTCGCCCCGCTCACGCCGACCATCATGAGCGTCCCATTCGGCCCAGGGCTGCGCACGCATTAGTTGACTCGCGCGAACAATCTTTCCGCCCGAGTCTGCTTTATCCGGATTTCGAACTCCCTTAAAGTGTGAACCATCCCCGGCGGTTGGGACCTTCCGATTGCCGATTCGGCCCTCGCTGGCGTGGGGGCAGCGCTTTCATCCGCCCCGCTTCCTTCACCGCACACGCCTAACCGCACACACCTTACCGCCGACGACATAACGCCGTTGTGCAGCGCGCCACGCAATTGCCGTCGCGCGGTTTTGACCTTTTCGATCACAACGCCCTGCCCCCACGCGCCGCCATGTGGCATCGCGCCAGAGGAATGCCTATGCTTTTGCCCATCCTGCTACTTTCCGCCGCCGGTTTCACCATCCTCACCACCGAATTCCTGATCGTCGGCCTGTTGCCCGGCTTGGCCCGCGATCTGAATGTGACCGTTTCACAGGCTGGCCTGCTGGTCACGCTGTTTGCTTTCACGGTTGCCGCCACGGGCCCCTTGTTAACGGCCTTGATGGCCAACGTAGAACGCAAACGCCTGTTTATTGGCGTCCTGGCGTTGTTTGGCGTGTCAAACGCCGTGGCTGCCCTGGCGCCCAATATCTGGGTCATGGCCGTGGCCCGTTTCGTGCCTGCCTTGGCCTTGCCCGTATTCTGGTCGCTGGCCAGCGCCACCGCCGTTGAACTGGTGGGCCCGGCGCGCGCCGGGCGTGCTATATCGCTGGTCGCCTTCGGCATCGTGGCGGCCACCGTGTTCGGCATCCCGATTGGGGTGCTGATATCGGACGCGTTCGGTTGGCGTGCCGCGTTCTGGGTGCTGTCGGGCGTGGCGTTCGCCAAAGCCCTGCTGCTGTTGCTGACTTTTCCCAGCACCCGGATCCGCGCCGACAGCGTCAAGTTGGTGACACAGCTACGCATCCTGCGCGACCCGATCGTGCTGGGCCACGTGGTGCTGTCGCTGCTGGTGTTCACCGGCATGTTCACGGCCTACACCTATCTGGCAGATATGCTTGAACGACTGGCCGGATTCAACGGCCAGATCGTTGGCTGGACGATGATGGCTTTTGGCGCCGTGGGCCTGATCGGCAACACGCTGGGCGGCCGCATGGTCGACCGTAGCCCGCTGGGCGCAACGGCGCTGTTTTCGTCCATGATGGCGGCCGGGCTGGTGTTCGTCGCGCCGGTGATGCAATCGCATGGCTTGCTGGCGGTGGCGTTGGGGCTGTGGGGCATCGCCCAGGCGGCGCTGTTCATTGTGTGCCACGTCCGGCTGATGAAGGCGGCCCCGCAGGCGCCGGCCTTCGCCGCGTCGCTGAACATCTCGGGCGCCAATATCGGTATCGGGCTGGGCGCCGTGGTGGGCGGCCATGTCATCGACAACTATGGGCTGGCATCGTTGGGCTGGGCCGCCGCGCTGATCGTGGCGATTTCCGTGGGTTTGGCGCTGGCGCTGATGGCGGCTTCACGCGGCCGCGCGCCCGCGGAACCTGCTTGCGCAAACGCCGTCTAAGGTCGGTAAGACGCGGGCCAGAACCCGCTGTCGCCCCCGCGCCACGCCTCGTTTGGCGGGCCGGTGGACAGTACAGCGGGCTATGGCATTTACCAGTACAATAGGAAGTTCTTGGGGCCGATCCGGATTCGACGTGGGTCGCGAAACAACTCAGGGCATGCCGAGCACCAGTTCGCTCGTTAAACCACTGGAAACACTACAAACGCCAACGACGAGCGTTTCGCTCTCGCCGCTTAAGCGGTGAGCCGCTGCACTGATCTGTCCTTGGGTCAGGCGGAGGAAGGCAACTTCCTAGGGGGGTAACCCTCGAACCGCAGCAGCGACATTCACAAGGAATCGGTCTGCGCTGGGGTCACACGGCTCAGATTTAAATTACGTGAATCGCTTTGGTCCGGCCTGTCGGTTGGCTAAGTCCAAAGTTAAAACTAAATAAATCGACTACGCATGTAGAACTGATTGCAGAGGGCTTGCGGACGGGGGTTCAATTCCCCCCGGCTCCACCAAATACCCTTGATGCCGGTTTTCCTGATTTTCGGCATTTTGATTTTCAGGAATAACGTTTTAGCCGAAAGGCTCATTACTGACCGGCACTGACCGCTAGACGCAAAAAGCCCCTCGACATATCGTCGAGCGGCTTTTTCTTTTCGGATCTCCGAAACCGTTTTCCCAATCAACCCGCTGCCTTCGTCGCTAAATGGCGGTCCAGCGCGGCACGGGCCCGCTGGGCATACGCGGGGTCCGCGCGTTCCTCCAGAATCTGCCCAAGGTGATGGAGCTGGCCTTCGGTAATGCCCACATTCATGCTGATGCGCATGTGCGCCTGTAACTGCGGTTCGGCGCCAGGCAGTGCCGACAGCATTCCTACCGTGGCCAGTTCCCGGCTTTGCCAATCGAGATTGTCGCGCTCAAAAATATCGCCGAACAGATGCGCACGCAGGTATTCGTTGGCGACGGGTGCGAAGTCGAACAGCGGCCCCGCCACCTCCCCGCCCGATAGTTTGGTTTGATTGGCAGTGCCTGCCGCGAGCAAAGCGTCGCCTTTCGGGATGGGGCGGCTGGGCTCGCTGCCGGGCGCGTCATCAATGCCGCGCTGCTTGCGCGCCTGTTGCACTTTCATCAATTCGCCCAGGGCGTTCAAGCTGCGCGGGAACCCGGCGTACGCGTAGAGTTGCACCAGCACTTCCTTGATGTCGCTAAGCGTCATGCCGGCGTCCAAGCCTTGGTTCAAAGCGGCGTTCAGCTTGCTAAGATCGCCGGCGGCGGCAAATGCCGCGATCGGCACAATCGCTTGTTGACGCATAGACAGCGTCTGGTCGGTGATTGGGGACGTGGTTTGGGCGGCGGGCATGGGTTGGGACTCCTGTTGATTCGCGGTGGACGGGGCGGTCGGGGTGGGTGGGGCGGCCTGCGCAGTGTGGACGCCCGCGCAAACCAGGCTCAGGCTCAACGCCAATACGCGGCCATAACTCCACGTAGCGGCGTATTTAGCGCGCGTCATATTGTTCATCGCTGACTTTTTCCATCCAGGTCACGTTCTTGCCTTGCGCCGTGCCGGTGACCGCAAGGTGCGTCATCGCGGTGTTGGGGGCGGCGCCGTGCCAGTGCTTGACGTCGGGCGGGCACCAGACCACGTCGCCTGGGCGTATCTCCTGCACGGGGCCGCCCCATTCCTGAGTAAGTCCCACGCCCGACACCACGACCAGGCGCTGGCCCGCGGGGTGCGTATGCCAGGCGGAACGTGAACCGGGCTCGAAGGTGACCAAGCCCCCCGACGCGTTGATGTGCGTATCGGCCGGCCAGACCGGATCCACCCGCACGGGTCCGGTGAAGTAATCCTCGGGTCCGGCCATCGAAGGCTGACTGCCCGCGCGCGTTAGCTGTTGCCTGCCTGTAGCCGGCTTCGAATCGAGCGCTTGAGCGGGGCCCGCGACGCCCGCAGCGCCCGAGGAGCCCGTGTGCAGTGCCGCCAGGCAGATGGCTGTTTTACAAAGCGTGTTCATGAATCGGTCCTGTTCTGTAAGGGAATGGCAGCGCAATGCCGTTGCGCCGCTGGCTTTTTCACACTGTATGATCCGAACCATTAGCTGAGAAGACAGCAAAGTGCGCACACACTGGTGTAAGCCACTCACCAATTACCAAAGAAAACCTGAACGACCTGCAAGCTTTCGTGGCCGTGGCGCGCGAACGCAGCTTTACCCGGGCCGCCGCGCAGCTGGGCGTGTCGCGCTCTGCCCTCAGCCATGCCATGCTTGCCCTGGAAGCGCGCCTGGGCGTGCGTTTATTGACGCGCACCACGCGCAGCGTTTCCACCACGGAGGCCGGCAACCGGCTGCTGAACGTGCTGGCTCCCAGGCTTAGCGAGATCGAGCAAGAGCTGGCATCGCTGAACGCCATGCGCGACAAGCCTGCCGGCTCCGTACGCATCACCGCGCACGACCACGCCATCGCCACGGTGCTTTGGCCGCGGTTGGCTCCCTTGCTGAAGCAATATCCCGACATCCAGATTGAGTTCAGCGTGGATTACGCGTTCACGGATATTGCCGCGCATCGTTTTGACGCGGGCGTGCGCGTGGGCAACCGCGTGGACAAGGACATGATCGCGGTCCGCATCGCACCCGAACTGCGCATGGCGGTGGCGGGGTCTCCGGAATATCTGGCGGGCAGGCCGTTGCCGATCACCCCGCAAGACCTGACCGAGCATCGCTGCGTGAACCTGCGCCTTCCCACCCATGGCGGCTTGTATGCCTGGGATTTCGAAAAGAATGGGCAGGCCTTGAACGTCCGCGTCGATGGCCAAACCGTGTTCAACAACACCTTCCTGATGCTGCAAGCGGCGTTGGACGGCCTGGGCCTGGCGTATGTTCCGTTCGACTTGATGCAGCCACATATCGACAGCGGCCGCCTGATCCCGGTGCTTGAGGATTGGTGGCCCCGTTTTCCCGGCTACCACCTTTATTACGCCAGCCGACGCCACATCTCGCCAGCGCTGGCGCTGGTGATCGAAGCGCTGCGGTATCGGCCCGACGACGCGCCGCGTTAACACCGGACGTGCAGCGAACCCTTCCAAGCCAACTCGTGGAGTTGGCCTTTTTTGCATCTTGACAACGCCTGGCGACACGGCGCGGTGCTTGTCCCCTGTAGCGCCGAATAGGGCAGTTACTGACATAATCCGTCACATATTACGAATATTTTCAAGACATAATGGACGCCACCACGCTCTGGGGAGGGTCATCTTGTGATGAAAGTCCTATCCATCTTCGGGACCCGTCCTGAAGCCATCAAGATGGCGCCGCTGGTCACCGCGCTTGGCAAAGAGCCGCAGATACAGAGCGTGGTGTGCGTGACCGGCCAGCACCGCGAGATGTTGGACCAGGTACTGGCGCTGTTTGACCTGCGCGCCCAGCACGACCTGGACGTCATGGTGCCCAATCAAACACTGAACGGCCTGTATGCGCGGCTGATTTCAAGCGTGGACAAGGTGCTGGACGCGGAACACCCCGACTGCGTACTTGTGCACGGGGACACCAGCACCGCGTCGGCGTGTGCGCTGGCATCTTTCCACCGGCGCGTGCGCATCGGCCACGTTGAAGCCGGTTTGCGCACCGGCAACCTGGCCATGCCGTTTCCTGAAGAAATGAACCGGCGCGTCGTCGACGCGGTGGGTGACTGGCTGTTCGCGCCCACGGCGCAATCGCGCGGCAACCTGATGCGCGAAGACCTTGCCGGACAAATCACCGTGACCGGCAATACCGTCATTGATGCCCTGGCGATGACCTGCGCCAAGCTGGACCCCGCAGGGCCCCTCGTGCAAGGACTGGAAGCGCGCTACGACTGGCTCGACCCCACGCGGCGCCTGCTGCTGGTCACCGGCCATCGACGCGAGAGTTTTGGCGGCGGCTTCAAGAACATCTGCGCGGCGTTGGCGGAACTGGCGCGCCGCGATGATTTGCAGATTGTGTACCCCGTGCATCTGAATCCGCAGGTGCGCAATGTGGTCATGACGGACCTGGCCGGGCTGTCCCATGTGCATCTGATTGATCCGCTGGATTACCTGGACTTCGTGTGGTTCATGCAGCGCGCCCATCTCATCCTGACGGATTCGGGCGGCGTGCAGGAAGAAGCGCCTTATCTGGGCAAGCCCGTTTTGGTGATGCGCGACGTGACCGAGCGCCCCGAAGCCGTCGAAGCCGGCACGGTGGCCCTGGTGGGCACCGACACGCGGCGCATCGTTACCCAGGTGAACCGGCTGCTGGACGACACCGACCAGCACGCCTCGTTCTCGCGTCGCATCAACCCCTATGGCGACGGCCGCGCCAGCCAGCGCATCGTGGACGCGCTATGCGGGCGCGCAGTTTCCGAGTTCGATCCGTACCGCGACGCCAATGCGCCCTTGCCCTGATGTCACGGCCCTGCCCCTGACCAGTAGCCCTTATCAATCGCTCGTGATCACTTGTCCCGAGCCATTGCGCTAATTCGCCCCGACCTTATTCGCGACGCATTCCGCCCCGGAGCCCCCAATGCACCCCAGCGCCCTGCCCGTCCCCGTTGCCCGAGTCCTTTGCCGTGCCTTGATGATGGCGGGGTTGGTCCTGCCGCTAAGCAGCTTGGCCAGCCCCGCCGGCGATGCGTTGCGGCGCTTGCAGGGCGATGGATGGATCACGCGCGACACCACCTTGCTTGACCTGGGCGTCAAGGACCCCGTCGTCCTCAGCAACAGCGACGCGCGGCAGGAGTTCTATCTGCCCGTGCCGCGCGGCGTGCCGATTTCGGACGCCACGCTGACGTTCGATGCCAGATATGCCAAGGGAGAAGCCGGCCGGACCACCATGGTGCTATGGCTGGATGGCGTGCCGCAAACGGCGGAGCGCGTCGCCGATGGAGACGGGTCCATGACTCGCAGCCTGAACGTCGAGAGCCGCAACCGGGAATCCGGCTTCTTGCGGCTGGGCGTGGACTGGCAATCAGAGATCGCGCTGCGCCGCTGCGAAAGCAACCGCGCCACCGCCAATGCGCTGATCATTTCACCGCAAACGCACCTGCGCTATCGCTACGATGCCTCGGCCATCGGCAACCTGGACGACGCCTGGGCCACGCTGCCCGGCAGGCCCGTGCTGATGGTGTCGGGCACCAAGCTGGACCAGCAGGCCTTCGATAGCGCCTGGCGGCTGGGCGTGGCCTTGGAACGGTCGGGCAAGCGCGTCGCGGTCCGCGCGTTCCCGTCGGTGGGCGACGAGATCGATACGCGCGGCCTGCAAGCGCCGGCCGGGCTGGAACAGCTTGCGGCCGTTGCCGCCGTTGCCAACAAGCCCGCGCACAAACTGGCCAGCCCCGCAGAAATCGGCGCCCTGCTGGTGATGGGCGCCCCCGCCGTCAGCGGCGATGTGGTGATTGCCGACGCCGCGCTGCGGGGCCGCTATAACGAAGCACTGGATGCGCTGGCCGCGCAGCTTGCCGGTGACGCCGACGCGGCCGCCGCCTTCAAAGCCTGGCGCCAGGCGCGCATACCGCTGGCCGGCGCCGACCTGCCCTCGCGCGATATCCGCTTGCTGCCGCTGGGCCGGCAGGCCGTCATTGCGGTGGCGGCCGACGCGGGCGCGCAAGCGGCGGGCGCTTTTGACAGTGCATGGCGTCGCATCCTGGTCACGCGGCAGGTCAACATCAAAACGGCCACATCGCCGCAGGCCGCCGACGACGGTGCCGTGCGCCTGACCACGCTGGGCGGATCAGCGACCAGCTTCGACGTCGTGGCGCGTGGCGACTGGACCACCACTTTCCCGCTGTCCACCGTGTCCTCGGACGGCTTGATGCCCGATGAATTGGTGCTGGACCTGGCGGCGGCCCCCGGCGCATCGTCCACGCGCCCCGTGGCATCGGTGTTCTGGAATGGCATCTTGCTGGCGGCCCGGCAAATGGATGCCGACGGCAAACCCGAGCGCCTGACGGCCCGCGTGCCTGGCTATGCCTTGGGCGTGACCAATGCGCTGCGCGTCCAGTTCCAGCGCCAGCCCGTGTCGGTGGACTGCAACGAGATTGCCCAGGGTTACCCGGTAAACGTGCTGCCCACCAGCTACATCAAGCCCGGCAAACCGCAGCCCGACGGCACCTTTGTCGGGCTGTTGCCGCTGCTGGCCGGCAACCCGCAACTGATCATTCCGGACGGCTATCTGGCCGACGCGCCAGACAACATCAAGCGGGTGATCGGCATCGCCTCGGCCAGCGGCGTGTCGGCCACGCGCGCGGAATTGTCGGTAGCGCCGGCAGGCCAGCCGTTCAAGCCGGCACGCCCGTTCCTGGCCATGGAAGTGCCGGTGGACGGCGCCAAGCCCATGGTTCAGGTCACCGACCGCAAGCAACTGAAGGTGGATGGCCGCAACGCAACGTGGCTGGACCTCTCCGGGCTGGACCACCTGAGCACCGCCGAAGTCGTGCGCGGCAATGGCCAGGATGGCGTGCTTTGGCACACCGTGGGCCAACACCCGGGCATGCTGGACGCGCCTTTCGTGCTGAATCGGGGCAACGTGGCCGTGGTCGGCGCCAACGGGCCGATTGCGTGGATAGACAGCGCCAACCCGGAAGCCAGCAACCCCGCAAGCCCCGGCGGCAGCGCGTTCTTCGAATGGCGCCGCTACATCGCCTGGAGCGTGCCGGCAATCAGCGTCGCGTTGCTTGTGCTGATCCTGATCCTGATCGTGGCGCGACGCGTGGGCCGCAAGAAGAACCGCGGCAACCCGTAAGGCCGACACCGCCATGTCTTCGCTTTATTGGCCCTACTTCATCGCGGACTATTACCGCGGGCTGGAAGTGGTGACCGCCGTCGTGGGGGTCATCATCCTGCTGTCCAGCCTGGATGATCTGTTCATCGACGCCTGGTTCTGGCTGCGCGAACTGCGGCGTTCGCTGACCGTCAAGCGACGCTACACCGCGCTGTCGGCCGAGGAGTTGCGGGCCAAGCCCGAACAGCCGCTGGCCATCATGGTGCCGGCCTGGCTGGAGTACGACGTGATCTCATCGATGCTTGAAACCATGGTGTCCACGCTGGAATACAAGGACTACATGATCTTTGCGGGCACCTACCAGAACGACCAGCGCACCATCGACGAAGTAGAGCGGATGCGGCGGCGCTATCGCAAGCTGATCCGCGTGGAAGTGCCGCATGACGGGCCCACCTGCAAGGCGGATTGCCTGAACTGGATCGTCCAGGCCATCTTCGTGCAGAACGCCAAGCAGCCCGTGCCGTTTGCCGGCGTCATCCTGCACGACAGCGAAGACGTGCTGCACCCGCTGGAACTGAAGTACTACAACTATCTGCTGCCACGCATCGACTTCATCCAGCTGCCGGTCACGTCGCTGGAGCGTCACTGGCACGAGCTGGTGGCCGGCACCTACATGGATGAATTCGCCGAATGGCACACCAAGGACCTGGTGGTGCGCGAAAGCTTGTCGAAGATGGTGCCGTCCGCCGGCGTGGGCACCTGCTTTTCCCGACGCGCGCTAGAGGAACTGGCGGCCGAAACCAACAACCAGCCGTTCAATACCGACACGCTGACGGAAGACTACGACATCGGGGCGCGGTTGGCGCAGCGCGGCATGAAGCAGATCTTCGGCAAATTCGAAGTGGAATACGTCACGCGCCGCCGCTCGTGGTTCGGCCTGGGGCCTGAAAAAGTTTCCACGATCCGCATGCCGCTGGGCGTGCGCGAGTATTTTCCGAACACGTTTCGCACCGCGTACCGGCAAAAGGCGCGCTGGACGCTGGGCATCGGTTTGCAAGGCTGGCAACAGGTGGGCTGGACCGGGTCCCTGGCCAATCGGTACCTGCTGTTCCGTGACCGCAAGGGCCTGGTGACGTCGTTTATCGCCATCCTGGCCTACGTGTTGCTGGCGAACTTCTTCGTGTTCTTCCTGGCCGATAAATTCGGATGGTGGAAGGTGTATTACCCCTCGTATTTCCGGCCCGGCGGGTGGTTGGTGATACTGATGTGGGCTAACGCCGTGGCGCTGCTGCTGCGCGTTGTGCAGCGCGCGTACTTTGTCGGGCGCATGTATGGCTGGGAACACGCGGTGCTGTCGATTCCCCGCATGATCGTGGGCAACTTCATCAACGCCATGGCCGCGGCGCGGGCGTGGCGTTTGTTCATCGCCCACCTGGTCACGGGCAAGCGGCTGGCATGGGACAAGACCATGCACGACTTTCCCAGCACGGACCAGTTGTCGCAGCAACGCCAGCGGCTGGGCGAACTGTTGTTGTCGTGGCAGGCCATCGATCAGGACACGCTGGCGCGCGCCCTTGAAATCCAGGCGCGCGATAAAAAACCGTTGGGACAGATCCTGACCGAGCAAGGCTGGTTGGACGAAGGCACGCTAAGCGAAGCCATCGACTTTCAACAATCAGGACAGGCGACCACACCGCCGTATTCCAAAGACAAAGCCGCGCCGACATGACACCGTTGACCCGCTCGCTGATTCTGTCCGCCGCGC
>NZ_JBLVOL010000115.1:88941-89288 GCF_053543755.1 Achromobacter semiaridum
TGCCCCACCGGCCAGCGCGCAAAGCGCCGCGCCGACCACCGCGAAAACACAAGCGCCGCTGGAAGGCGCCGCATTTCGGTTCGCTGAAGAGGCTTACAAGAATTTTGATGCCGGCCACTATGAACTGGCCGCGCGGCAGGCCGCATCGGCCATTGTGCTGCGCCCGGACGTGGAACGCTTGCACCTGCTGCGAATCTACGCGCTGCAAAAGCAAGGCAAGCTGAAAGAAGCCGACCAGGCCGCCGCCGACGCCATCAAGGAAGGCATCGACACGCCCGCGTTACGCCAGGCCCGCGCCAATCTGCGCCCGGCACCGCCGCCCGCGACCGCTTCCGCGCCGGCGCCTG
>NZ_JBLVOL010000116.1:0-768 GCF_053543755.1 Achromobacter semiaridum
CCACGCCCGGCACTGCACCCGCGCCCACAGCCGCGGCCGCCCCGCCCAAGCCCCCGGCGCCCGTGCCAGGACGCAGCGCGCTGGACTTCAGCGCATCGCGCCCCGCATGGGAGACCTTTCTGCGCGATGCCGACCCGGCTGCGGGCAAGCAATTGGCCGCCAACGGCAAACCCGCCGCCGGCGTGCAAGCCTGCGTGGCCTGCCACGGCCAGGCCGGCATCACGCCGTCAGGCGGCATCTTTCCCAACCTGGCCGGGTTAAGCAGCGAATACCTGGCCAAGCAATTGGCCGACTTCCGCAGCGGCGCGCGAGTACAGCCCTTGATGAATACCGTGGCGCGCGCGTTGTCCGAGCAGGAAATCGGCCAAGTGGCGGCGTACTACGGCACGCTGGCCGGGCCGCCCATGCATGTGGGCGAGTTTGGCGGTGACGCCGCCCGCAAGCTGGACGTGCAAGGTGACGGCGCACGCGCCTTGCCCGCCTGCGCCAATTGCCACGGCCTGCGCGGCATGGGAGAAGGGCCGCTGATCCCCAGGCTTGCCGGCCAATCACGCGAGTACTTCACCGACCAGATGAACGCGTTTCGCAACGGCTCGCGCCAAAACGATGACGTCGGGGTAATGCGCGCCTTCTCGCAACGCCTGACCGACGCCGAGATACAGGCGTTGGCGGCCTACTACGCGGGGCCGGCGCCTCAGCAAAGGTAAGCGCCGCAGCTTGCCTCTCGCGGCGCCGGGTCGCGGGAGGTTGCGGCAGGTTTGGGGGGGG
>NZ_JBLVOL010000116.1:788-13802 GCF_053543755.1 Achromobacter semiaridum
CCCCCCCCAACGCCCTTCAAGCCCGTCCATGTACAATCGCCACCGCCGTTTCTGCAATGGACGCGGCGATCGCGTTACCGCGATCCTGGTGGACCCGGCTTGCCGGGTGGCTCGGCCGGGCGCCTATCCCCCGGACAACTTCAAGCGACTTTGGGTGCGTGTCCCAGATCTGCCGCATCGCCCCTGGGCTCGATGACGACTCGCCGCTTGCTGACTTCAGGCTAGCTGAACCATGTTTTCGTTTTCCACGCTGCGCCGCGATTGGCTGTCCAATTGCCGCGCCGATATTCTTGCGGGCGTGCTCGTAGCACTGGCCCTTATCCCCGAGGCCATCGGCTTTTCCATCATTGCCGGCGTCGATCCCAGCGTGGGCTTGTACGCATCGTTTTCGATCGCCCTGATCATCGCCTTTGCCGGTGGCCGCCCCGCCATGATTTCGGCCGCCACCGCGGCCATCGCCGTGCTGGTCGTGCCGCTGGTGCGCGACCATGGCATTGCGTATCTGTTCGCGGCCTCGGTGCTGATGGGCGTGTTGCAGATCCTGGCGGGCCTGCTGCGTCTGGACCTGCTGATGCAGTACGTATCGCGCTCGGTGGTCACCGGCTTCGTCAACGCGCTGGCCATCCTGATCTTCATGGCGCAGCTGCCGCAATTGACCAACGTGACTTGGGTTGCGTATGCGATGGTGGCGGCCTCGCTGGCAATCATCTATGTGCTGCCGCGATTCACCAAGGTGATACCTTCACCGCTCGTGGCCATCATCGCCATGACCGCGGTGGCCATCTATCTGGGGCTGGACGTCAACACGGTGGGCGACATGGGCAAGCTGCCTTCCGCCCTGCCCTCGTTCGCGCTGCCGGACGTGCCGTTCACGCTGGACACGCTGCGCATCATCCTGCCGTATTCGCTGACGATGGCCGCCGTGGGCTTGCTGGAATCGATGATGACGGCGCAGATCGTGGACGACATGACGGACACGTCCAGCGACAAGCGCCGCGAATGCAAGGGCCAGGGCATGGCCAACATCGTCACGGGCTTTCTGGGCGGCATGGGCGGTTGCGCAATGATCGGGCAGTCGGTCATCAACGTGCGTTCGGGCGGACGCACCCGTTTGTCGACTTTCGTGGCGGCAACGTTCCTGCTGTTCCTGATCGTGGTGCTGGGGCCGCTGGTGGCACGCATTCCGATGCCGGCGCTGGTCGCGGTGATGATCATGGTGTCCATCGGCACGTTCAACTGGCGTTCGCTGCGCAACCTGAAGTCGCATCCCTGGCAATCGTCCGTGGTCATGCTGGCCACCGTTCTGGTGGTGGTATGGACGCACGACCTGGCGCGCGGCGTGCTGACCGGCGTGGTCTTGAGCGGGCTGTTCTTCGCCGGCAAGGTCAAGGGTTTGCTGACGGTGACGTCACGGCGGGCAGACGACCGGGACGCCCGCGTCTACCGCTATCAGGGCCAGGTGTTTTTTGCGTCGACGGGCCGTTTCGCGGACGCCATCGATTTCAACGATGACGCGCCGGCGGTCATCATCGACCTTGGCGACGCGCATTTCTGGGACATTTCGGCCGTGGATGCGCTGGAAAAAACCGTGGCCAAGTTGCGGCGAGCAGGCAAGACGGTCGAGGTGATCGGCCTGAACCAGGCCAGCGCCACGATGGTCGGTAAATACGCAGCCCCGGCCCAGGGCACGCACTGATCGACCGGTTTAAGGGCTAAGCAGATCCGACAAGGCGTCGCCCAGCTCCTTGACGGCGCCCGTCACGCCTTCGGCGGCGCCTTCCGCGCCCACGCCGATAGCCCGGCCGAAGCCGCGCGCCACTTGCGCGGCAAACCCGCGCGTGACCGAGAACTTCGGGTTGTCCAGGCTGCCGCGCAGCGCGAATTCAAACCGCAACGCGCCCGTCTTGTCTTTCATGGCAGCCAGCACCGCCTTGCGCGGCAAAGAAAACACGGACCCGTCGCCCGTGAACTTCAAGTCGCGCAGCGCCACCGTGCCGGACGCGCGCAGGTCACGCTTGGCGATGGCCGTGGTCATGTCCAGGTCCATCGCACCACCGGCCAGCGTGCCCGCGCCGTTCTCGGACAGGTACGGGGCGGCATGGCGAACGTCCATATTTCGCACCGCCACTTTCATGTTGGAATCCGTACTGCCCAGGGCCACCCAGCCCTGCGCGCGCACGGTGGATTCGCCGTTGCGGTTGTCTTGCACCACGCCACTGAATTCCAGGTCGCTATGCGAGCCGTCTCCCGGGATGGCGATCGGGTTCAAGCGCGCCTGAACATTCTTGAAGGCGATGCGGTGCGGCGGGTTGGAGACGACCGCATCCAGAAAATCCAGGCGCCCATCGCGCAAGACCAGGTCCGCGATGCGTATCGGCATCGGCCCGCGCGTGCGGCTTTCGCCCGAATGCAAGGCCGTCTGCAAGGCCGGCGCAATCTGCATATCGTCACCGCTGCGCACCACCGCAAAGTCAAAGCCTTCGACCACCACGGTATGGAATACCGCTTCATGGCGCAGAAAGGCCGTCCATTCCGGTTCCAGCGTCACGCGCGTGGCGCTGGCCTTGTTCTGGCCGGCCGCGCCCGGCACCACTACGTCGGTCAATACCACCTGCCGCAACCCCACGCTGATATCGCCCACCTGGCTGCGCGGGCCCAGCAGGCTGTAGATGCGCTGCTCGACCATGCGGGTTGCGGCAAACGCCAGTATCGCCATCAGGGCGACAAGCATCAGCAACACGGCCAGCGTGGTTCCCAAGGCCGATCGCCGGCGCGCAGCTGGGGCGGGAATACTCATGAAGGATCCTGTGTGGGCAAACGGGAGTGCGCGCGAACGCGGGCACGCAACCAAGGCATGGTCAAAGATACGGCGACATTATTCAATGGTCGAAATGGATGATGGCAGCAATCCCGGGTGCCAAGCAAATGGCCCCGGCCGCGCCGTTGTCGCTGGCGGGGCCGGGGCCGTCGGGAGTCGCGCTTGCCGTACTGGGTAATCAAGGCGCGGTCGAGACGCTAGCGCTGCGTCTTGTTTTGCTGTCCGGGATTCTGGCCTTGCTGGCTCTGGCCCTTGTCAATTTGCTGACCGGGCTGTTGACCCGATTGCTGGCCCGGCTGCTGACCCGGCTGCTGCTTGTCACGCGAATTTTCCTGGGCCTGTTGCTTCTGCGGCTGCTTCTGCTGGTCGGGCTGGTTCTGATTGGACATTTGCGTGTCTCCTTTAGGGCGGAACGATTCCGCAATACAGGACTAGCAACTAGCGTGCCCAAGCAAGACCCCGCGCCGAGCCCGGACGAAGATTTTTGATGACCCTGATTGATTTGCACGCGCCTGGGCAGGCGCAGCCACGGCTTCGGTAAGAATTACCGTCCGCGAAGGCTCATTGCGTGGTGACGCGCGCAAGAGCGGAGGGTTCGGCATCGGCGCCGTCAAAGGCTTCGATCCACGACGACGCGTAGCTGGCGGATGCGGCCAGCGGAGAGATCCCGTCGCGCTGGGTGCGCAGGCGCACCATCAGCTCGTCCAGCGCCATGGGGCGGCCCAGCGCAAAGCCCTGGCCATAACGGCAGCCCGCCGCGCGCAAGGCCGGGATGTCCGCCACGTTCTCGACGCCTTCGGCCACCACGCGCCAACCCATGCGCGTGGCAAGCTCGGCGGCGGTGCGCAGCACCTCAAAGGCCACCGCGCTACGGCGCATGCGGGTCACGAAATACTGATCGATCTTGACTTCGGATAGCGGTATGGCGGACAGCAGCTTGAGCGACGCGTGGCCGGTGCCGAAATCGTCCAGGCTGACTTCGCAGCCGGCATCCTCAAGCTTCATCAATGACGCGCGCAGCACGTCCAGTTCCTTGATGGGCTGGTCTTCGGTAAGCTCGACCCGCACCAGCGAGGCCGGCAATTCGGCGGCCTGGATGCGGTTCAGAAGAAAGTCCACGCAGCGCTCGTCCGACAAGGTCGTGGCCGGCGCGTTGATCGCCACGGGCACGGCAACGCCCATTCTGCGCATGGTCAGCAGCACATCGATGACGCGCAGGCACACGCGTTCGAACAGCTGCTTGTCCAGGCCCATGCGATTGACGGCGGGGATGAATTCGGCGGGCATGACGACGCCCAGCCGCGGATGTTGCCACCGCGCCAGCGCCTCGGCTGACACGATCTTGCCGGTCAGCAAATCCACCTGGGGCTGCAACAGCACGCGCAGCCCGTCCTTACCCGCAATCATGGCCGCGATTTCGTCATCGCTGACCACCGAGCCTGTGGAAGCCTCGTGATTCGGTGTCATGTCTATGCTCCTGGCGTGTTCCTGGATACCGCCTGCGCTGTCCGGGCGCAGATAGAACACATTGGGACATGAGTATTCACTGTTGGCTTGCCGCAATCGGGCGGGTTAAATTCCGCAGCGCGATCGCAACTGTTTTTTTATGCCATTTTGCGCAATTGTTCCAGGCAAATTTGCGACTATCTGGCATCCAATTCACATTTATGTAACCGTCCGTGTATGCCCGGGCCCTTGTCGACATGCTAGGGTTTGCATCCTTGGCCGGTTTGCCTTCCCCCTGCTGCGACTTCCCTTAGCGTGACAAAACTGCTTTCCCGTTGGCGCGCCTCGCTGCGCAATGTCCTGTGGCTGGACGCCCTGCAAGCCGCTGCGATCAGCGCGGCGCCCGTCATTCTTGCCGTGCTGGCGCACGAGCCCCGCCTGGGCTGGACGGCCATCGCCGCCTTCTGGGCCTGCTTCGGCGACCCCGGTGGCCCGCTGCGCCAGCGCGCCGGCTCGATGCTGGCCCTGGGGTTGGTCGGCGCCCTGTTCTGTTTTCTGGCCAGCGCCAGCGCGGGGCATCTGTGGCTGCTGCTGCCGCTGACCTTCCTGTGCTGCACGCTGGGCGGACTGTTGCGGGTGCTGGGGCCCGCCGCCGCCATCGTGGGCACCCTGTTATCGGCCGGCTTCGTGGTCGCGGCCGAACTGCCCGCGCCCACGCTGGCCGAAAGCCTGTCGTACACCCTGTTCTTCCTGGTCGGCGCCGTCTGGGCAATCTTGATGACGGCGCTGGTATGGCGGCGGCGTCCCTGGAAAGACGCAACGCACGCCGTCGCCCATTGCTATCGCGGCCTGGCCGACTTTGCCGATGCCCTGGCGCGCATGTATTCCGGCCTGACGCCCGCCGGCGGCCCGCAAGCCTGGACGGCCGTCACCAAGCCGCAACGCAGCGCGCAACGCGCCGCGCTGGAGGCCGCGCGCGTCCGCATACGCGAAGTGCAGGACGCGCGGCCCTCACGCCGTGCTCGCGCGCATCAACTGACGTATCTGCTGGACAGCGCCGAAGACAGCTTTATCGCGCTGGTGGCCGCCGCCGACCTGCTGGAATCCCATGCGCCCCGCTGGCTGGGGCGTAGCGCGGGCGCGCACCTGTCGCACGCCCTGCACCGCTACGCCAGCGTCTGCAACGCCATCGCCAGCACGTCCGATGTCAGCGACGCCAAGCAGGCCGAATGCCTGCGCGAACGCCTGGCGCATTTCGCGGCCGGCTTGCATGACCTGCGGGGCGGCGCCATGGCGTATGCGCCGGACCTGGCCTCCGTCGTCCCGGTGCTGGACCGCATGCTGCATACGGCCCAGTCCGTCATGCAGGCCATGTTCGACCAGGGCGATGCGCCCGCCGCGCCCGTTTCGTCACCCGGCATGGGCAGCCGGGCGCGCCAGGCCCTGCGTACGCTGCGCCAGAACATCGGCGTGGAATCGGACGCCTTTCGCCACGCCTGCCGGGTGGGCGTGGGCGCCACCATCGCGGTGGCCTTGTCCAAGACGTTTGCCGTCAATCACGGCTACTGGATGTCGTTGACGCTGGTTTTCATCCTGCAACCCTATTTCGCCACCACCTGGCAGCGCACGGTGGAACGGGTGATCGGCAGCGTGGCCGGTGCCATCGGCGCGTCGTTGCTGGGTTTGCTGCTCAGCACGCCGCTGTCCGTGGCCTTGGCCGTGCTGCCGATTGCGCTAGGCACGTTTGCTGCCCGCACCATCCATTACGCGCTGTTCACCTTCTTTTTGACGTCGCAATTCGTCCTGGTCAGCCATATTCAGCAGCCCGAAATCTACGAACCCATGCTGGCCGCGCTGCGTGCATTCAATAGTGTGCTGGGAGGCGTGCTGGCGCTGCTGGTGGGCTTTTTGGTGTGGCCGGAAAAAGAGCCGCGCCAGTTGGCCGATGCGCTGACACGCGCGCTGGAGCGGCACGCGGCGTACGCGCTGGCGCTGCTGCGCCAAAAAAGCAACGCGCCGTCGGCGCCCGCGCAGGCGGACATCGTGGGGCTGCGGCGCCTGGCCTGCCTGTCGGCCGACAACGCCGAAGCGTCGTTGCAGCGCTTGCAACAGAACCCGGTGCATCGGGACCGCAAGGTCGACACCGCCGTGAACCTGTTGAACGCCATGCGCCGCATCACGGCTGCCGGCACCGTATTGGAAATTCAAGCTGCCCTGCCCCGTGACGCGCCGGCAGCCGCCTCGGCGCTGCAAGACTATGCGCGCGTCCTGGCGCACGCCTTGCATCCGCAGGACGAAGCGCCGGGCGTGCCCCCCCGCCAACTCGCGGTGCCTGCCGCCATCACGGCGGCGGACCCCGCGCTGGCCGGCCCGCTGGACCGCATCGCGCAGCAAGCGCGCCAGGTGCGCCAGCTGCGCGATCGCATGGAAAAGGAATCAACGGCGTGACGCCCGCTTGCGTCGAAGGCGGAAGACTGCCCACGGCTTGATGCACGTCAATAGCAAGGCGGCAAGAAAGCGCAACCATGAAGACATGGGACGCTTATCAAGGAGACCCGCCATGTATCGCCGCATTTCTGTTCACCTGGACCACGGTTTCGACTGCAAACGCCGCACCGACCTGGCGCTGTCGCTGGCGCGCCGCCACCAGGCGGAGCTGGTGGGTATTTATGCCAGCGCCGCGCCGCCGCAGTATTACTACGGCGAATCGGTGCTGATGTCTCGCACGCTGGACGTCATGAAGCAGTTGCAGGCGCAGAATCGCGACGTGGTGGAAAGCGCCTTCCTGGCCAGCGCTGCCGCGTCGGATGTTGCCGCCGTCGTCCGCGCGGGCGATGCCGCGCCCAGCGCAACCGTCGCGTTGCATGCGCGCACCAGCGACCTGGTCATCGTCAGCCAATTCAACCCTGACGATATCGAAGCCGCGCACGAAACCGAGTTCGTCGAACAGATGTTGCTGACCACGGGCCGACCCGTGCTGGTGCTGCCCTCAAGCGGGGAATTCAGCGCCGTCGGCAAGCGCCTGCTGGTTTGCTGGGACGGCAGCCGCGAAGCGGCGCGCGCCTTGGCCGACGCCACGCCCATCTTGCGCCAGGCGGCCAGCCTGGTGGTGCTGACCATGGACGAAGGCACGGCGCCGTCCAAGGCCGGTGTCGTTGATTTCAACGACCTGGCCACCTACTGCGTGGCGCACGGCATGCCGGCACCCAGCCACGTGCGCCGCGATATCAAGGGCGTAGGCGTGGGCAGCACCATCCTGAACGCCGCCGCCGACCACAGCGCCGACCTGATCGTGATGGGCGCCTACGGCCACAGCAAGTTCCGCGAATGGGCCATGGGCGGCGCCACCGCCTCGATCCTCAAGAGCATGACCGTGCCCATCATGTTCTCGCACTAGGCGCGGACCGCGGCAAGCGCTGACCGCCAAGACGCTCAGGCCGCTTGGGCGTGCGCGTCCAGGACGGGCGTCAGCACGGGCTGACCGGCAAAATGCGCCGTGGCGTTTTTCAGGAACAGCGCCACGGTGGCCGCCACCGCTTCGGGCGACCGCCCGGCGCTGTGCGGCGTCAGCACCACGTTACCCAGCTTCAACAGCGCCGGTGGGACTTGCGGCTCGCCGTCCACCACGTCCAGCCCCGCTCCCGCGATGCCGGCGTCGGACAGCGCCGAGATCAGCGCGTTCGTGTCCACAACGCTGCCACGCGCGATATTGATCAGGTAGCCATTCGGCCCCAGGGCTTGCAGCACTTGCGCGTCCACCAGGTGCCGCGTGCCGGCACCGCCGGGCGTGGCGATGACCAGGAAGTCGGACGCCGCCGCCAGGTCGCGCGGGTTATCGAAATAGGTGTAGCCCGTTTCCGGACGCGCGCGCCGGTTGAAATAGGCGACCCGCATCCCAAAGCCGTTCGCGCCGCGCCGCGCGATTTCCAGGCCGATGGTGCCCAAGCCCAGGATGCCCAGGCGCTTGCCCGTCACTTGCGGGCCCATGAAGCCGCTCCAGTGACCTTGACGCACCCACGCGTCGGCCTGTGGCAGGTGGCGCGCCACGCCCAGCAGCAGCGCCATGGCGTGGTCGGCCACCGACACGGCGTTGGCGCCGGGGCCATTGGTCACGATGATGCGGCGCGCATGGGCGGCGGCCAAATCAATATTTTCATAGCCGACCCCCAGCGAGCAGACCAGTTCCAGCGTGGGCATGGCCGCCATTTCGTCGGCCCGCAAACCCGTGGCGCCCCGTGTCAGGACGACGCGAATGTCCTGGCCGTGTTGGGCGATGGCGTCAGCGCGCGTGTGCGCGGTGGGGGCATAGACGGGCTGAAAGCCGCGCGCCTGGATCTCGGGCAGGTAGTCCTGCACGCTGTCGATCAAAATAAGCAAGGGGATGGTCATGTTGGCAATGCCGGGTGGCGAGGTCTTGGAGGGACAGGCATAGAAAGGCGGGCAAATCTTACGCCTCGCGTTGCGCTCGCGCCACCCGCCGTCCAGCCCTTGGCCACGCTGAAATGCAATGGCCCGGGGCAGCGATGCCGCCCCGGGCCACATTGCAAGACCGTCATGTCCGAAGGCTTACCTTCGGCCGCGTCCAGCCCGGGCCTTGAAGGCCCGTAGCGTCAGGTTCGGACCGTTATATCCGTCCCATCAGCAGCATCACGATCAGCACGATCACGACAATGCCGAGCAGGCCGCTGGGGTAATAGCCCCAGCTTCGGCTGTGCGGCCACGCGGGCACGGCACCGATAAGCAGCAAGATCAGAATGATCAGCAGGATGGTCGACATAATGACTCCTCGTGGTTATTGATTTGCGTTGTTCTGGGGGGCAACCGGCATCAGCGCTGGGGCGGCTCGATTTCTTTGACGGGCGGCGACAGCGGCGGCAAGTCGACCTCCGGCTGATCGGTGTCGGGGTCCACCGGCAAGTCTCCCGGCGGCGACCCGGGCGGAATGGGCTCCGGCTTGGGCGGCACGTGTAGATGCTGTGTGGCTTGCATGGCACTCTCCTGTAGGGACCGCTGCGCCACGCGCTTTGCTGCGCGCTGTGCAACGATCGATTCGCAGACGGTTGTCGCTGGCCCCTGTTCAGCAAGCGCCGTGCCCAAACCGCAACATGGCCGCAAGATGGCGGCTTGATGGCCGCTTGATCGGCGGGCACGGCATTTGCTTGGGGACGCGCGTAAGGTTCCGGAGACACCATGGACACCCGCAGCAATACGCTTGCCGAGCCGGCCCCCGGCGCCGGCGATCCCCCCTTGATCTACGTGGACGACACCCAGCCCGGCTACCGGCGGGTACGCGTTAACGGCAGCACCTTTCATTACCTTGATACCGACGGCAAGCGCATCACGGATGAGGCCGAGATAAAGCGCATCCACAAGCTGGTGATTCCGCCCGCATACGAGGATGTGTGGATTTGCCCCCTGCCCCATGGGCACTTGCAGGCCACCGGGCGCGATGCCCGCGGCCGCAAGCAGTACCGCTATCACCCCTCTTGGGCGGCGCTGCGCGATGCGGGCAAATACCAGAACCTGCTTGCCTTCGGCCAGGCGCTGCCGCGCATCCGCCGACGCGTGGCGCGCGACATGAAGGAACGCGGCCTGACGCAGAACAAGGTCATCGCCACCTTGGTGCGTTTGTTGGAAACCACGCTGATACGCATCGGCGCCCGGGAATACGCGCGGTCAAACAAGTCTTATGGCTTGACCACGCTGACACGCCGCCACGCTACCGTGGCTGGCAGCAGCTTTCGTTTTCGATTCGTGGGTAAAAGCGGCGTGCCGCACGACGTGACGGTACGCGACCGCCGCGTGGCGCGCATCATCAAGCGCTGCATGGAGATTCCTGGCCAGCAGCTGTTCCAGTATCTGGATGAGGACGGGGCAAAGCACCCCGTGGATTCCGGCGCGGTGAATGCGTATCTGCGCCAAGCGGGCGAAGGCGACTTTACCGCCAAGCACTACCGAACATGGGCGGGGTCCGCGATGGCCTACGCGGCCTTGCAGGCGCACCCTTTCGACACGGCGACGCAGGCGCGGCAGACAGTTGCCGAGGTCATCAAGCAGGTATCGAAGCGGCTGGCCAACACGCCCGCCGTGTGCCGCGCCTGCTACGTGCACCCTGCGTTACTTGAGGCCTATCTGGAAGGCCGGCTGCCGCCCAAGTCGCGCGCACCCGACGGGCCGCGTGGGCTGCATGCGGATGAGCGGCGCCTGCTGGAATTCTTGCGCAAGCTGCCGCCCATCGACGCGCCCGCGCCGCCCATGCCTTCAGAAGAGGTGTGAGCGTGCGTTCTTCGCGCGCGGTTGCGGGGCGTCGCCATCCGCCCAGTTGGACTCGGTCTGGTTATCGACCACGGCACGCTTGTCGCGAGCGGCCTCGTCAGGCGTCGAGGCGTCTGGTTTCACCGGTTGTTTCGGCACATCGACGGGTCCGCGCGGCGGCAGTATCTTTGCGGTGTCCTGGGGGGCGTCCGCCTTGCGCGCAGAAGTGCCGGACGCCGCGGTTGCGGGTTTCGAATCGGATCGGGATTTCATGACTTCCTCCTGTCTGGGTTCGAGCTTTCATGCTACGGCCGCGCGCCGCCGGAAGGCACTGACAGTATCTTCAAATTGCAAGCGGATGTGCCCGGGCGGGCGCGACCGCGCCTTTGCCAACCGCCACGGGCACTCACAAGGAGATGCAATGCGAGACCCAAACTTCGAGCAATGTGTGCAAGCCTGCTATGAATGCGCGGTGGCTTGCGATCAGTGCGCCGCGGCCAGCCTGGAGACCAATGCCACGCGCATGAAGCGCTGCATCGCTCTGGCAACCGACTGCGCCGCGGTGTGTCGCTTGTGCGCGGCGATGCTGGCGCGCAACGGCGAATTTTCTACCGCGCTTTGTACGTTGTGCGCTTTGGTTTGCGACGCTTGCGCCCGCGCATGCGCGCCTTACCAAGACATGGAGCACTGCCAGATCTGCGCCGGCGCCTGCCTGGCGTGCACGCTGGCTTGTCAGGACATGCTCGAAGCTTGACGGCTTTGACACGCCACGGGGCCGCACGGGCAGGCCTCGGAACCGGCGCCCTTTTTTGCCCGACCGCAAGGAGCTTTTCGATGGCCTCTACGAATACCCCTTTGCCTTCCGATTTTCCCGAGAACGGCCCGGACGATCGTGGAACGCGCAGACGCGCGCGCCATCCGGAAAGTTGGATCGACGAAATCGAAGCCACCTTGCGCGACGCCGACCCGGGCGATCTGGACGCGCTGAAGGCGCGCCTGTCGGATCAGCTGAACGCCACGCGACGCAGCCTGCGCGATGCCTCGGATAATGCGGGGGATTTGATGCGGGAAACGCTGGACTGCACGGAAGAATATATCCACGCGCGCCCGTGGCAAGCCATCGGGCTGGTGGCTGGCGCGGCGTTCCTTTTCGGCGTCATTGTGGGACGCCAGTAACCGCCGCGCCAACAGGGCTCAGGCCGGGCATCAGCCCGGCTTTTGGGCCTTGTCCTTGGCGTCGCCGTAAGCGGCCTGCGTCTTGCCGGCCACCTTTTGCGCCGTGCCTTTGAGCTCGGTGGACGTGCTGCCGGTCGCTTTGCCAGCCACTTCCTTTACCTTGCCGGTGGCCTCTTCGACTCTGCCCTTTACCTGGTCCTTGTTCATGGCTCTCTCGCTTTCATCATGTTGATGGATGCCCGACGCCACGGTTGACATCGGTGCCTGTCGCTACGCAAGCGCCGTGCCCAAACGGTTGGGCGCAGCAACAGGAACAGGGTTTGCTCCTGCTGAGGCCAGGCGTGGATTTTTGCGCCGACACCCTGACAGGAGCCCAGCCATGAGCAAACCCTCGACCCCGCCCCAAACGGGCGACCGCCCGCCCCCCACTCCGCCCATGCCGGGCCAGCATCTGGAAAAGCCCGGCAATGAAGCCGACATGGTGCTCAAGCCCCAATATCAGGCGCCCGGTTACGAAGGCAGCGGCAAACTCAAAGACATGGTCGCCCTTGTCACGGGCGGCGACTCCGGCATCGGCCGAGCCGTGTGCGTGCTGTTCGCGCGCGAAGGCGCGGACGTGGCTGTGGTGTATCTGGATGAACATGAAGATGCAGAGGAAACCCGGCGCGTCGTCGAAGCCGAAGGCCGGCGTTGCGTATTGATTCCGGGCGACGTGAAGGACGGCGGCTTTTGCAAAAGCGCCGTGGAGCAGACCGTGAAGGAATTCGGCAAGCTCGACATCCTGGTCAACAACGCGGCGTATCAGCAGCACATTGCATCGCTGACCGACATCAGCGACGAGCAATGGGAAAAAACGCTGACCACCAATATCACCGGCTATTTCCGCATGGCGCGGGCGGCGCTGCCACATCTGAAGACCGGCGCGTCGATCATCAACACGGGTTCCGTGACCGGCTTGCAAGGCAGCGCCAAGCTACTGGATTATTCGTCAACCAAGGGCGCCATCCACGCCTTTACGCGGTCGCTGGCCGCCAACCTGGCTTCCCAGGGCATCCGCGTGAACGCCGTGGCACCCGGCCCGGTATGGACGCCGCTGAACCCGGCGGACCAGAGCCCCGAGGCCATCAAGGAGTTTGGCCAGAAGACGGATCTTGGCCGCCCGGCGCAGCCCGAGGAAATTGCGCCGGCCTATGTGTTCCTGGCGGCGCCCGTGTGCGCCAGCTACATCACCGGCATCGTGCTGCCCATAACGGGCAGCGCCGGCGACTGAAACGGGGCTCGGGCAAATGCCGCGGGCTGCCCTGGGGCGGCCCGCGGCG
>NZ_JBLVOL010000116.1:13822-16052 GCF_053543755.1 Achromobacter semiaridum
CCCGCGGCGTCTGGGTCCAAGCACAGAGAAACATCACGGCGTGGGCGACGGCGCCTCGACGGTTTGCGGCGGCGTGAGCGGGTCGAAGTCCTGCCATTTGCCGTCGCGCCACCGGCCCTGGGCGCGCTCGATATCCTGCCCACCGGACTCGCGCAGCACCCGACGCGCCACCGATTCCTTTTCAGCGGTCACATGCAACGCCAGCATCACACCGGCCATCCGCACCACCGGATGCGATTCCTGCACGACAGGCGTGCTGGGCGTCTTGCGGCGGCCCCGGCCAACGATCCACATGGCGCCAGCGAGCGCGCCGATATAAGCCCCGACACCGGCCGCCGCGATGATGATCAGCACCGGCGCGGACATCTGCGCGGCGATCATGCCACCGACCAGGGCAAACACCAGCCCCAGCGCCGATGCGCCGGCCATCGCGCCCAGGTGGCCTCCCTTGGCGTCGGGGTCGGCCGCCCGGTCCCCGCCAAGCGGATAGCGCGAATGGCCGCCTGCGGAATTGATATAGAACGTATGGACGTCGTCTTCCGTAAAGCCTTCTTTGAAGAGGTTCTGCGTGGCGACGGAGGCTTGGTCAAAGGTCTGGAATCTGGCGGCAACGATCAAGGACATAGCGTTCTCCCGTATGCGTACGCCGCTTGCCCAGCAACTTGCATACCCGACGCGGTCCGGCACGGCACTTGCGGGGTCGCCCGAAGCGCGGCGTTGCCACGCGGCTTCGCTATCGCTTGTTCAAGACCTACCGGAGACCGTCATGCCCCCTACCCCTGACATCCAATACCCCGACAATAGCGGCCGCCCCAACGTCGGACCCAGCGACACCTCGGACTCTGCCAGCGACGTGCCGCCGGGCCTGGCGCAAACCGATAGCGACTCGCAATCGACCGGCGACCGCGAAAGCGTGGACCCGGACTTGCTGGACGATGATGTGGACGGCGATGACATCGCGCCGGATCACGTGACCGACGCCGACGACGCGGGCGTTTCGCGCTCGCCTCCCGACCCGGTCCGCAACGGAGGTTGACCTCGGGGCAGCATCCACGCGCTGCGGGCGGCCTTTGCCCGCAGCCTTTCCTTACCGGAGCAGGCGCACCATGGATATGTCGGGCCAGAGTGAAGATATTTCCGCAGGTGAAGAAGAAATTGCCGCGCGACCCGCAGGGCGGCAGCGCGACTTGTCGCTGCTGGATTGGGCAGCGCTGATCGCAGTGGTGGCCGGCGGATTGAACTGCGGCCTGATCGCGGCGGTGAACCTGGATGTGATCGCCCGCGTCATTCCCAACGCCGCCGTTACGCGGGGCATTCAAGGCATCATCGGACTGGCCGCGCTGCATTGCGTGGTGATGCTGTTCCGCTGGGGCGACGAAGCGGGTGAGCCTGGAGAGCCGGGCTAAGCCCGGCTTTTTTCAGTTGCCGGGCGGACGCTGGCCCGGGTACTGGCCCCCTTCCTCGAATTCCGCGCCCTTGGTGTTGGGCTTCTTGTCGGCCGGCCGCTTGGCGGGCTGACGCTCTTTGCCAAAGCCCGGCTTATCCGCACCGAATTGACCGCTGTCGTGGGCGGCTTCGGTATTGTCCTTGGGCTGGTTGGCCTGGGATTTTCCGGTGTCCGAGCCGGCGGCCGGGTTGTCCTGCTTCATGTTGTTGTTCGTCATTTGTTTCTCCGCTATGACATGGGGGATATCGCCAGCCCCCGCGCAAGTGGCGTGCCTGGCAGGCCGGGAACGGCACTTGCTCTAGGGTCCGTAGGTCCGCCAAGTGTGGACCCTTACCCAAAGGAGTCAGTCATGAATCTGTCCAGAACCGTTTGCCCCGCTATCGCCTTGTGCCTGTCCGCCGTC
Source organism: Achromobacter semiaridum (assembly GCF_053543755.1). Classification (NCBI taxonomy): domain Bacteria; kingdom Pseudomonadati; phylum Pseudomonadota; class Betaproteobacteria; order Burkholderiales; family Alcaligenaceae; genus Achromobacter; species Achromobacter semiaridum. The sequence continues at coordinate 15,673 of NZ_JBLVOL010000116.1, forward strand.
GCCTTCCAGGCCTCCGCGCAAACCACCCAAGGCAGCTCTGCGCCCTTGCGCACGAACGATCAGATCGACAGCCAATACAAGATGGACAAAAAGGCTTGCGACGCGATGAAGGGCAACCAGAAGGACGTATGCGAGAAGCAGGCGGAAGCCAACCGCGACAAGGCCCGCGCCGACGCCAAGGCCGGCAAGGAAAAGGCCGAAGCCAACCATGATGCGACAAAGGCCAAGAGCGACGCCGATTACAAGGTGGGCAAGGAAAAATGCGATGCCATGTCGGGCAACGCCAAGGACGCTTGCATGGCGGATCTGAAGACCCGCCACAACAAGTAAACCGCTAGTCGGTCAGGCTGCGTCCCTGGAATCGCGCTGGCCGGCGTTTT
>NZ_JBLVOL010000116.1:16108-21069 GCF_053543755.1 Achromobacter semiaridum
CCCCCCCCGAAACCGGCCGCGGCATATTCTTCAAGCCGGTTGTAAAGCGTCTTGGGGCTGATGCCCAGCATCATCGCGGCTTGCTTCTTGACGCCGTTGCAGCGTTCAAGCGTCGCGAGGATCAGGCGGCGATCCGCCTCGGCCAGCGTTTCGCCCACGGGCACGCTGACTTCTCCGCCCACGGGTTCACCCGCCGGCGACACGTGCGGGGCCAGCATGTCCACCCCCAGCACATCCCCATCAGCCATGATGAAAGCACGGCGCACGAAGTTCTTCAGCTCGCGCACGTTGCCGGGCCATTCATACTGTTTGAGTATTTCGGACGCCTCGGGCGAGAAGTACTTGTTCCTGCCGGACTCCTGGTTCTGCGCTTGCAGAAAGCGGCGGGCCAGCAGCAGGATGTCGTCGCCCCGCTCGCGCAGCGGCGGTAGTTCGATCGGGAATACGCTAAGCCGGTAATACAAGTCTTCGCGCAGCTTGCCTTCTTGCACCGCCTGTTCGGGATTGCGGTTCGTGGCCGCAACGATGCGGATGTCGCAACTGATTTCGCGGTTGGTGCCCACGCGCATGAACTGCCCGGTCTCAAGCACGCGTAGCAACTTGACTTGAAGGTCCAGCGGCATTTCCGTCACTTCGTCCAGGAACAGCGTGCCGCCGTCGGCCCGTTCGAAATAACCCTTGTGCTGGCGGTCGGCGCCGGTAAAGCTGCCGCGCTCGTGGCCGAACATTTCGCTTTCGATCAGGTTGGGCGAAATCGCCCCACAGTTCACCGCAATGAAGGGGCGCTGGCGGCGCGCGCTGAGTTCGTGGATGGCGTGCGCGGCCAGCTCTTTGCCGGTGCCGCTTTCGCCGATCAGCAGCGTCGTCACGTTGGTGGGCGCGACCCGGCCAATCTGATGGTATAGCTGCACCATGCGTTCCGACTCGCCGTACAGCTTGCCGAACCGGCCGGGCTCTTCGAACGGCATGCCGGGCAATTCGCCACCCGCGTTCGTAACCACCCGCGTCAGAATCTCGTTCAGCCGTTCCATGCAGATCGGCTTGACGAGAAAATCACTGGCGCCCAGGCGCAATGCCTGGACCGCGTAATCCACCGTGCCATGCCCCGTCATCACGACGACTTCGGCGCTGGCCACGGCCGCATTCTTAAAGATGTCCATGCCATTGCCACCGGGCAAGCGGACATCGGTCAACACCAGATCCGGCGCTTGCCGTTCCAGCTGTATCAGCGCATCTTTCACGCTTCCTGCCACTGCCACCGAAAAGCCGCTGTCGCGACCCATTTCGGCCAGTGTTTCCCGTATCGCGTCGTCGTCATCGACGACAAGCAGATGAGGCATGAGTTCTCCTGTTGCCAGTGCGCGGTCTATCCATCAGTGCGCGCGTTTATCACTGTGAGGATAGACACTCTGGAGCCATAATGCGTAAATAATAGATACTGTCCACTAAAGTTTTCGAATACTTGCAACTGGTCGCAGTCGGGCTACAAACGTACCACTACGATTGTGCTGTCGCGTTAGGCCCCGGCGGCCCGAGGTATCAGTATGGCAAATCGCACCACCGCGCGGCGCGACACTGCGCCCGCGTCTTCGGTCGTCCCCATGGACGTCACCGGCATGTCTGCTGTCATGCAGAAATTGGCAACCCAGTTGCAGCTGGCGGCGGCGACCGACGCCAGCGTTTTCATCGTGGGCGAAAGCGGCGCGGGCAAGGAAATCATTGCCCGAGCCATCCATGATGCAAGTGAACGGCGCGCCGCGCCTTTTGTCGCCGTGAACTGCGGCGCGATCAGCGGCACGCTGGCCCACGCCGAATTGTTCGGCCACGAGAAAGGCAGTTTTACAGGCGCGGTGGCGCAGAACGCCGGCTATTTCGAATACGCCAGCGGCGGCACCTTGTTCCTGGACGAAGTCACCGAAATGCCGCCCGACATGCAAGTGCATTTCTTGCGTGTGCTGGAAGCCGGCACCTATCAGCGCGTGGGCGGCACGGACCTGCTGCGCGCCAACGTGCGCATCATCTGCGCCAGCAACCGCGACCCCGCGGCCTCGGTGGCCGATGGCAGGCTGCGCCAGGACTTCCTGCATCGCCTGCTGGTCATCCCCCTTCGGGTTCCCCCGCTGCGCGAACGCGGCGACGATGCGCTGATCCTGGCGCAGCGCTTCCTGGACAACCTGAACGCGCAATACCAGACCCAGAAAACCTTTTCGAAGCGCATGCTGGACGCCATCGCCCAGCATGACTGGCCAGGCAACGTACGCGAGCTGCGTAACGTCGTGCAGCGCGCCTTCATCCTGTCGGATACCCAACTGGACACCAACCTGCTGGCCCGCCCTGCCACCAGCCAACACGCCGAGATGCGCGAAGGCGCGATGAACTTCCCGGTGGGGATGCCGTTAGGCCAGGCGCAGCGCGCCTTCATCCTGGCAACCCTGGCCCACCACGGCGGCGACAAGCGCTTGGCGGCCGACACCTTGGGCGTCAGCCTGAAGACCCTGTACAACCGACTGGACGTCTACGAAAAAGAAGGTCTGTCGGGAAGCTGAGCAGTTCTTACCGTCGGCTTGTAATACGGTCGCTGCCATAGGGCCGAAAGCTTCTTGCATACGCCCGAAAATCGACCTGGCACGGATCTTGCATGTGTCTAAGGATGCGCCGCCCTCCGGCGGCTTTCATCCAGGAGACTCGATTGGGCCACCCCTCGCAAGAATTGCGCCTGCGCCAGCAAATGACGCTTGCGCCGCGCTTGCAGCAGTCTGTCAAGCTGCTGCAGATGTCGGCGCTTGAATTCACGACCGCGGTGGAACACGCGCTTGCCACCAACCCCTTTCTTGAGGATGGCGACGAGCAGGACACCGAACCGCTGCCAAACGGCGATTCCATCAAACCCGGCAGTTACGGAGACGAGCCCTCGGCCATGGCCGATGCCGCCCCGCCCTCGGCCTCCGAGGCCGACGAGCCCTTGCCTGACGCCCCTTCCTATTCCGGCGACTATCCGACCCAACTGACGGGCGGCGGCGACGGCAAGGACATGGGCCAATGGGTCTGCGCATCGGTGTCGATGCGCGAGCGCCTGTCGGCTGATCTGGGCAACTACCACCTTGAACCGCGCGACCGGCTGCTGGCCGAATTCATCATCGACGCGTTGGACGACGACGGCTATCTGCGTGTGCCGCTGATGAGCCTGTGTGACCCCGAGCACGCCGGCTTCAGCCCGCCGCCGGACGAAGGCGAATGGACCGCCGCGCTGCGCCTGGTGCAGCAGCTGGACGCCCCGGGCCTGGCGGCGCGCGATCTGACCGAATGCCTGTCGCTGCAATTGGCGGCGGCGCAGTCCGTAGACCCCCACGTGCGTGACCTGGCCTTGCGCATCGTGCGCGAGCATCTGGACCGCCTGGGCAAGAATGATTGTGTCGGGCTTCGCCGTTTGCTGGGCTGCACCGATGAGCAAGTGCGCGAAGCGTGTGCGCTGATCCGCAGCCTGGACCCCAAGCCGGGCTCGCGCTATAGCGCCGAGGCGCCTGTGTATGTGGTGCCGGACGTGTTCGTGGACAAATGGCACTCGCGCTGGCGCGTGCTGCCCAACCGTCACGCCATGCCGCAGGCGCGGTTGCATCGCACCTATGCCGACCTGTTCCGCCGCGCGCGGCTGGATGACCGCAGCCCCATGGCGCAAGAGCTTCAGGAAGCGCGCTGGCTGGTGCGCAACGTGGAACAGCGCTACACGACCATCCAGCGCGTGGCCGAAGCCATCGTGAAGCGTCAGCAGACGTTTTTCGAGTACGGGGAAGTGGCGTTACGGCCGCTGATGCTGCGCGAGGTGGCCGACGATCTGGACATGCACGAATCCACCGTGTCACGCGCCACCGTCGGCAAGTACATGGTGACCCCGCGCGGCGTCTTTGAGTTTCGCCACTTTTTCTCGCGCGAGCTGGCCACGGAATCCGGCGGGTCGTGCTCGGCCGCGGCGGTGCGTGCGCTGATCAAGGAAATGGTGGACGCCGAGGACCCGACCATGCCGCTGTCAGACGTCGCCCTGACGCAGCAGTTGGCCGCCAGCGGGATCTTGCTGGCGCGCCGGACGGTGTCCAAGTACCGCGGGCAACTACGCGTACCGCCAGCGGAATTGCGCCGTCAGCACTAAGGAAAGGTCACCACGCGGCAGGCCGTCCGAGTGGCGGCCGGCGCCTGCATCGAAGTACGCACAATATGCCGGCCACGCTTTTTAAAAGCCGTGGCCGGTTTGCTAAAACAGCCGTGTTCGATTCGCCAAAAAAGAAGGCTTCCCGTGGGAAGCCTTCTGCTCGAATGGCGCGACGGCGGGACGTAGCTTTTACCGCTAATTCCCGCCATCGACTCCAGCCCTTACTTCGAGCCGCCCGTGTTGGGATAGCCCGGAGGCGGCGTGGCGCCTGCGCCCGGCGTGCGGGGCACGTTGTCGTTGGCTTCACGCTGGCGCTTCGGCGTTTCGTCGGAATGCTTCTTGCCCGACGACATGGTGCCGCTTTGGTGGGTGGCGGGCGGTGTCGTCCCGGTCGAAGGCGTCGCGGTGGGCGCCGGAGCCATCTGGCCCGGAGGCTGTGCCCGGTTCGGCTGCGCGGCGGTGGCGTCATTCGGCGTGGAAGACGGCGTGGTCGGGTTGGCCGATTGGGCCATTACCGCGCCGGCGGACGTCAAACCGGCTGCCAATACGAAAGCGCAAGTCAAAGCACGAGATTTCATAGTCAGACTCCTTTGTAGAAAAGCCCAGACCTATGAGCAAGCCCCGTTCCCAGACCGCTTTCCCACCCTGCTTTTCCCGCTTGCGACCTGCCGTGCCCACTTATCCGCCTGAATTGTTGCCCGTCCGGGTATTTTTTACCGGCGATTGCAGTGGGGACGCGCAGTGGGGACGTGCAGTGGGGACATGCAGCGCGGACATGCAGGGGAAAATACGCAGTGAAAAGTGCAGCCCGGTGGGG
>NZ_JBLVOL010000116.1:21089-50761 GCF_053543755.1 Achromobacter semiaridum
GCAGCCCGGTGGCGTGCTTGCCCACGCCACCGGGGTGATGACTACGCCGGCCGCGCGTTCTCGGCGTCTGCCCGGGACTCATCAAGCATCCGTTGCACGCGCTGGCCCAGCACCTCAAGCGAAAACGGTTTCACGATGAGCTCGATGCCGTGCTCCAGAAAGCCCCCGCCCCGCGCCGCGCTTTCGGCGTAGCCGGTCATCAGCAGCACCTTCAGCCCGGGATGCGCCGCGCGCGCGGCGTCGGCCAACTGGCGGCCGTTCAAGGCGGGCAGCCCCACATCCGTCACCAACAAGTCCATATCGTTCGTGTGCAGGACGAGTTCCAGGCCGGCCTCGCCGTCAGCGGCGGTCAATACGTGCATGCCAAGTTCGGCCAGGCATTCGCGCACCATCTCGCGCACATTGGCGTCGTCTTCCACCACGACCACCACCGACGGATTGGCGGCGTCCTGTGTGCCGTGCGCAGCGGGCTCATGGCGCATGGCCGCGTCACGCGCGCCTTCGTAGCGCGGCAACAGCAGCCGGACGGTTGTGCCCTGGCCTACGCTGCTTTCCAGCGTTGCCGTGCCGCCCGCCTGCTTGGCAAAGCCATAGATCATGGACAGCCCCAGGCCGGTGCCCTCGCCCAGCGGCTTGGTGGTGAAGAACGGATCGAACGCGTGGGCCAATACGTCGGGCGGCATGCCCACGCCTACGTCGCTGACCGACACTTCCACGAATTGCCCTGGGCTGATCCCGGGAAACGGGCGCAGCGCGGCCTCGTCCAACTGCGTATTGGTGGCGGCCACCGTCAGCGTGCCGCCATTGGGCATGGCGTCGCAGGCATTGATGACGAGATTGAGCAACGCGTTCTCAAACTGGTTCCGATCGCAACTGACCGTCCACAGATCGGTTTGCAGATTGAATTGCAGCTGCACCCGTTCCCCCGTGTAGCGATGGAACAGGTCGGCCATCGATTGCAACGTGGGCGCCACGCTAAAGGGCTTGGGGTCAATGGGCTGACGACGCGAAAACGTCAACAGCCGCTGGGTCAGATGCGCGGCCCGGTTCGCGGAATCCATCGCCACGGTGATGAAGCGCTGGGCCTGCTCGGGCGTGCCGGCGGCCAGCTTGCGCTGGATGAGGTACAAGGCGCCCGTGATGCCTTGAAGCATGTTGTTGAAGTCGTGGGCGATGCCGCCGGTCAGGCGGCCCACGGCTTCCATTTTTTGCGATTGCCGCAGCGCCTGTTCGGTATCGCGCAGCGTTTCCGCCTGCACCTTCAGGTCGGTGTCGTCGCGCCCGGTCATGTACAGGCTGTCTTGCGACCACGACATGCTCCAGGTGATCCACCGGTACGTCCCCTCACGGGTCAGTAGACGGTTTTCCATATGGCGCACGGCCTGGGTCGGATTGCCCTGCGCGGCTTGCGCTATCGCCGCGCGCGTGGCGGCCTGGTCGTCCGGGTGGATCAGTTCGGTCAGCCCCATGGACAGGAATTGTTCCGGCGTCCAGCCCAGGATAGGCCGCACGGCCGGGTTGACGCTGACGAAGCGGTCCTGACTATCCACCACCGCCAGCAGCTCGGGCGACAAGCGCCAGATCCGGTCGCGTTCCGCGATGGCGTCTTCCACGCGCTGCTCCAGCGTGCGGGCATATTGCGAACGCTCGACCGCGTCGCACAACCGTTCGGATACCTCTTCAATGAAGGCAATGTCGCCGGCCTTGAGCCGGCTGCCGGCCTGCGGGCGTACCCACAGAGCACCGTCCTGACGACCCCAACGGCGCATGGGCACCACGATGGCGGATGGCCGGACCTCACCATTCTGTTGGGCAACCAAGGGTTGCAAATGCGCCGTGCGCCCTTTGCGCATCGCCGCCTGGAACTCTTCGCCCAATTGATCGGGCGCCAGGGCTTCGCGCGTTGCAAAGTCGGATTCCGACCGCCAACAGGCGGACAGCGTTGCCGGCTCGTTCTCGCCGGGCCAGTCCACCACGGCGACCAACCCCAGGGCCAGGTGCTGGCCCAGCCCCGCGCAGGCCGCATGTTCGATCTCTGCCTGATGGTGCAGTTCGCGCATCCGGTCCACCAGCGACAACAAGAAATTCTTGCGATGCTGGCCTTCCCAAAGTTCGGTTTCGGCGGCTTTGCGGGCCGTCACATCCAGGAACAACGCCATCATGCAATCATCGCCGTCCTTGCGGGCGCGCGCCTCGTACCAGGCCTCTTTGGGGCCGGGCACGGCAAATTCGAATTGCGTCGGCTGCCCGGTCTCCACGACCTGGGCAAAGGCGTCCATGATCTGACCCGGCACGCCGGGGATCATTTCGCGCAGAGTATGGCCCAGCGTGTCGCCTTCTTTCATGCCGCTTTGGCGTTCAAAGGCCGGGTTGACCTCTAGAAAGCGGAAGTCCACGATGCGGCCGGTTTCGTCACGCAGGGCTTCACTAAGGAAGAACGCTTCTTGCATGCCGTCGAACATGGCGCGCCAGCGCTCACCGCTGGCGCGCAGCGCGGCTTCGGTCAGGTGCCTTTCGATGGCCAGCGCGGCACTGCGCGTCACCAGCGCAATGGCGTCGATGTCATGGGCGGACGGCGAACGCGCCACCCCGTAGTAATTCGAAAATACGCCCAGCAAGCGTCCGTCCGGGGCCTTGATCGGCGTGGACCAGCAGGCTCGCAGGCCGTGCTCCAAGGCCAGCTCGCGCCAGGGTTCCCAATCCGGGTGTGACGCAATATCCTCGGCGTAGACCGGGTTGCCGGAACACGCCGCAGCGCCCCAAGAGGCCATGTGAGGGCCAATGGCGGTGCGCTGCACCGCCAGACTGAATTCGGGCGGCAAGCTCGGAGCGGCGGTGTGCACCAGATATTTCCCGGTGTCGTCCACCAGCGCGATGGCGGCCCGCAGTTGCACGCTGGACTGGGCCTCGATGGCGTGCAATACGTGTTCCAACACGTGCGCAAGCGGCATGCCGGCCGCAATGCGCTGCAACATAATCCGTTCATCCTCCAGACGGGCGAGCGTATCGGTCCATGGGTGGGATACGCGATCCTGCTTCTTCAACATTTCTGCCCCTTTACCAGCCAGTACTGTATTGCGGGGGCCCGCCGCGATGCCGAAACGCAAGGTAACGCGACGCTACCGATCCTGCCCCGCCTCCAACCGTAAGACGCCCAGCGCCCAAGGTTTGTCCACCTGACGCACTGATAGCCGTGCGCGGGTAATGCGTGTCCCGCACCCGCCAGTATGCGCCGTCGCGGGCGCATCCGGCTTGGCCAGTGGAGGATACGCGGCGCTCAGACGGTCATCAAACCGCTGAAACGAGACGTCTTGTCTGTTACGGACCCCTGAGGAACGTCGGGAACGTCGGCGAACCGCACCGGCGGCAAGGGAAATCCATTACTGACGCATTCCGATGGCTTAAATATCATCCACAGACCATATCGGCACGGCAGCCCGTCCCGGGTCTGCAATAGACGTTCGCCTTAGAACGCCGCGCGCCTTTCGCTCTCCGGTCGCGGCTGGCCAGCGAACTCTACAAGGTGGGGCGCCCGATGCCGAATTCGACCGAACTTCTGCGCGATATCCACGAAACCAACCTGATGTACCTCCTGCTGCTGCAACGCATGGCGCGCACCTGCGACGCCACGGCGCTGGCGGGCATGCAGATGTCTCCGCGCGCCTGTCAGTGGTTGGCCGAACTGGAGCCACACGCGCTGACCCGGCTGGCGCGCAGCAGCGTGCTGCTGGCACAGCTGAACGTAGCGCCACACCTGCTGTTATCGGCGCTGAGCCGCGGCATGGATGCGACGCTTGGCGCTCGGGGTGAGACGGCGGCCGCCTCGCCACAAGCGGTGTTCAAGGCCGAGGCCTGACGGCGCGGCGCGGGCCGTGCGCGGTCGGCTGAAGTCGCCGCCGGGCCAGAATTGACCCGATTGGGCCAGATTTGTCTCGATCTAAGTCGTTGATTCGCAAGCGCTAATTTTTTATCGAGCCAGATTTGGCCTGATTCGGGGGAAAAACAGGGGAATGTAGGCCCGGTCCGCCTGTGTGCGCCCGTCATAAGACGCCTGGTTTTTACACAAGCCAATGATATAAAAGGCTTTATTTTATTGGCGTTTGGTCTGGCACGGATGTTGCATCAGGCCTGCCATGGCCCATTCATCCGACCTGCGTTTTACCTTCGTGCCCGCCGCCCGTGGCGTGGCGTTCGACGTTATTGAATTCACGCTGGACGAGGCCCTGTCCGAGACCTATCGGCTGGAGCTTGATTTATCCAGCTTCGACCCCGCCATCGACTTTGGCGCGCTGCTGGATCAAACAGCGCTGTTCACGCTATGGCGGCGCGATGTGCCCGTGCGCCACGTGCACGGCATCGTCACCGCCTTCGAGCAAGGCGACACCGGCTTTCGGCGCACGCGCTACCGCGCCGTGGTCGAACCGTCGCTGGCGCGCGCGGCGCTGTGTTCGGACTGGCGCATCTACCAGCAACTGTCCGTGCCGGAAATCCTGGCCGATGTGTTCAAGCGCCATGGCATTACCGACTACAAACAGGTCACCACCCACAACCACCTGGTGCGCGAATACTGCGTGCAAGCCGGCGAAACCGATCTGGATTTCGTGGTGCGCCTGGCCGCTGAAGAAGGCTACTTCCACCGCTACGCCCATACCGAAAATTCCCACCGCCTGATTCACGGCGATCGCATCTACATCCATGGCGAGATCGCAGGCGGGCCGGTCATCTACAACCCCACGCCGGGCGGCGACCAACACCAGCCCGCATTGCATCGTTTCATCTACACCGAACAACTACGCACCGCCCGCCAGACGCAACGCGACTACACCTACACGCACCCGCAGTACGACCAGGAACACACGCACGTCGCCACCGACCTGCAACATCAGGACACCCGCTACGAACGCTACGACTACCCCGGCCGCTACAAGCGCGACGAGCCAGGCAAACCCTTCACGCAAAGCCGGCTGCTAGGCTTGCGCCGGGACGCGCGCATGGCACAGGTGCACGGCGACGACGCGCGCCTGATTCCCGGCGTGGCGTTCGACCTGACCGGCCACCCGCGTGATGACTGGAACCACGGTTGGCGCCCGGTGCGCATGCGCCACCATGGCATCCAGCACACCAGCCAGGAAGAAGACGGCGCGGGCGCTGAAGAAGGCACGCGCTATGGCTATACCGCCGACATCGTGCCCGACAAGGTCGATTGGAAACCCGAGCCCAGCCGAAAGCCGCTAGTGGACGGCCCGCAGATCGCTAGCGTGGTCGGCCCGCCCAATGAAGAAATCTACTGCGACGAATTCGGCCGCATCAAGGTGCAATTTCCGTGGGACCGGCTTGGCCAGAACAACGAGCACAGCTCGTGCTGGATTCGCGTGTCGCAGAATTGGGCCGGCGCGGGCTGGGGCCACATGGCCATCCCGCGCATTGGCCAGGAAGTCATCGTCAGCTTTCTGGACGGCGATAGCTCGCAGCCGATCGTCACGGGCAGAACGCACCGATCGATCAACCCGCCGCCGTACGAGCTGCCGCGCCACAAAACGCGCATGACGATCAAAAGCCAGACACACAAGGGCGAGGGCTATAACGAACTGCGCTTTGAAGACGAACACGATCAGGAAGAGATATACGTCCACGCGCAAAAAGACCAGAACATCCACGTCAACCACAACGAGACCACCTTCGTCGGCAACGACCGAAGCGAACAGGTCGAGCATGACGAAACCATCACCATCGGCCACGACCGCGGTGAATCGGTGGGCAGCGATGAACAGGTCCACATCGGCCAGGACCGCCGCCACACCATCGGCCAGGACGACTTCCTGACCATCGACCGCAACCACACCATCGCCACCGGTCGGGACCGCACGGAAGACGTGGGCAACAACCGGCGCGACAAGACGACGGCCAATCACTGGATTGAAACGGGCGGCCATGTGGAACATAAGGTGCAGGGGCATTTCCAGGTGCATGCGGGCGAGCGGATCGAGGGCAAGACGGTGACGCTGGAGTTGCAGGCCGCGCAAAGCGTGGTGATCAAGGGGCCGGGCGGCACGATCAACATTGACGATTCCGGCATCACCCTGGACGCGGGCGCCCTGGTATTCAAGGGGCCCATCAATCAGCAATCCGGCGCGGCCAGCGGCCCGTCGATGGCGGGCGCCGCTACCCCAGGGCTTGCCATGGACTTGCTTTGCGCATTGCGCGCCGACGGCACCTGCCCGCGCGTGCCCTGCCCTTGCGGCATGCAAGGAGCCTGACGATGACTGCCCTTGAACAGGCCGGCTGGCCGCGTCAAATCGTGCGCGTCGTGCAAGCCCCCAGCATGGACAGCCTGGCCGACGATCGCGCGAGCGCGGATACGAATTCTTGCCCTGGCTACGGCTCTGCCTCTGCCTGGCTTTGGTTGGATGGCGCACGGTCTGCCACGCTGGAACACGAGGTGTCGTCATTGCAGTCCGGCGTGGATCGTCACTGGTTATGGCGCGGCACCGATTGGGAATACCAGCCGCCGGGATATCGCCATGGTCCGTTGCTGACGCCCGCCACCGCGCCGCTGCTGCAAGCCTTTATTGACGATTGGGCACCCCGGCAAATGGGTGTGCTGTTGTTTGCCGGCGATGACGCGCCGGCAAGTGCACACCTGAAGCACCTGCGTCTGATGCGGGCGCCCGATGGCTTGCCCATGCGATTCAATCTGACGGCCACGCGCCAATTGGAAGAGCTTTGCGAAGGTTTGCCTGCCGATCGTCTCGTAGAACTGCTGGGCCCGATACAAAGGCTGATCTGGCTCACGGCGAACGACACAGGTGCGCAATGGCTGCAAGCGGATATTCCCGAGCCGAATGAAAGCGCGCCAGACCCCAGGGGCTTTGCGTTGTCGGCGGCTGACGAAGAGGCTGTCAACAGCGCCAGTTTTGCCTACTTCATGCGCGAAGCCGTGCGCCGCCACGTGCCGGCCGATCTGGCGGCAAGCCACCCGGTTACCCATGCCAAGCTATTGCATCAGATCGCGCTGTTTACCGACGAAGCCGGGCGGATCAACCTGCATCTCGAACGCGACATTCACCACTACATCGAACTGCGGCTGCACTTTCCCCAATTGCCGTTCGAGAAAGATGCCGAATTGCGCGCCAACCTGGCCCGCCGCGACGAATCCGGGCTGCTGCGCCTGAACCACGCGGAACACCGCTTGAACACGATCACCGCCGCGATGGCATCAGGAAAGCAATCATGATTCATCTGCAATGTCCCAAGGCGCTGCAACCGCCCCACCCCAGCGCCAAGATACTGGGTAAGGCGATATCCCCGCCGCCTTGCCGGCGCGGCATCCCCTTGTATCCCCTGCGCTATGGCATCACCGATGAACCCTTTGATGCCGAGGTGTTCAGTACCTTGAGTACCGTCGGCTATCCGGCGCTGAGCGACGGCAAAGCCTACGGCTTGCGGGTACTGCGGCCACGCAGCTATGTCTACCTGTTCGTGCGCCAGAGCGGACGCATGTGGACGATCCACTATCAGGTCACCGACAACATCCGCTTCGCGCCTATCTGGTGGACCGAAGCCGACTACAAAGGCGACGTGCCGGGCCGCGCGACCGTACCGGACGAAACGGGCGCAGCGCGCTACCTGCTTGCGCCTCCTGACCTGCAAGACGAGACCGCGCATGTCATGGTCAGCGACACGCTACTGAGCCACGCCGCGCTATGGGCCATTGAAAACAACAAAGAAAGTTGGCGCAGCCTGCTGGCCACCCCTGTAAAAATTGCGGGCGGCGAGCAAGCGCACGTGTTTCCCGCTACCTTGCTGCCAGAAGTCCGCGAGCTGTCCCAGACCGTGCTGCGCCAGTATCCCTGGAGTGAAAGCCGGCCACACACCGACGGCATCCTGTCTACCCAGAACGCCATGACGGCCGCGACGCGGCCCCGCACGGACATCCAACCCCAAGCCGTTGTCGTGCAAGATCTGGCGGGCATGCTAAGCGAATTGAACATGCTGGTGGGCAGCAGGCTGGCGGATTTGCAGACCTACGGCGCCGACGCGGCTCACAAGCTGCGGGTGTCCCAGATGATCGATCAGTTGGGCAATCTGGCCGGCGATGAGGCCGGACACCAAACCCTACGAAATGACCCTATCGGCAGCGCCATGGGGCCGGGCGTCACCGGCCCGGACGTTCTGGCGGCCAACGAACGCGCCAACCAGGCGCGCCTGGCCGCGCACCGCAAGCGTACCGTCCATGCTCGAAATGCCGCACGCGCCCACTTCGCCGAACACCATCCCAAGCAGCTGCAAGCGCACGCTGACGACGTCGTCCGTGCGGCCGCCGATCTTTGGGCGGTCTTCAACAGCCAGCGCAAGACCTACGACGCCATCGTCGACGTACACACGCCCGACACCCAGGGCTATCTAGACTTGCGCTGCCTTGCGGGGCATACCCTGCCGGCCTTGATCCACTGCACAGCCGGCAAGCACTTCTTGCTGGCGCAACTCGAACCCGACGGCCCGGTGGGCTTATTGGAAAAAGCCGTGCTGGGCGCGCCGGAAGTTATCAGCTACGCCAAGCTGGCCAGCGGCACCGTCCGCCAGGCAACGGTCAATGCGTCCTTGGCCGCGCTGCAAAAAGTGCTGGAGACGCTACCGGCGGACGGCGCATCCAATCAGCTGAGCGTGATGCTGGGCGCCTTGGTCGCGCACGGCCAATTGAAATCGCCCGGCGCATTCTGGACCAGTGTGTACCGCCCGATCATGGAAGTGCTGGACGGCACCCTGGCGCGCGCCCACGACGTACCGCTGCCCGAAGTGGGCAATTGGGTGCGAAACAGCATGGGGCTCACGGGCGTCAACGGCTTTCGTCCACAGACCGTCGACCGCGCCGTGCAGACCCTTGTCACCTTGTATGACACCGAGGACGTGCAGGAGCGGCTGGAGCAATGCCGAAAATTGCCCGGGCGCTTGCGCTTCTGGCACAACGCCCGCCTGGCGCTAGGCGGCGTCGCGGCGTTCGCCACGGTCTACAGCGCGGGAGAAGCATTCAAGGCGCTGGGGCGTGAGGATGGATTGACTTTGGGGAATGCGCTGAATGCGACTGGCAAGGTTTTGGGGGTGGGCGCCGCTGGGGCGACGATGACGAGGTTTTGGTTTGAGAAACAGCGGGACTTGGCGAAGGTGCGGGGGGAGACGGGGGTGGCAGCTGCGTTCAACAGGGCGGCGAAGACCTGGGAGTTTGCGGCGATCGGGACGGCCGCTGTGGCCGCAATCGCAATTGGCACAAAGGACTGGTGGGAGGCCGCCATGCAAAAGAGCGGCCAAGTCGCGACCATCAGCTTCGTCAGTGGTTCAGTGCAATTTGCCGCTGGGGGGATTGGCTTCTTGCACCTGTGGGGAAAACTACGCCCTTGGGAGGTGGCTAGGGCGGCCATTTCCAGCTCATTACTGTTGAAAGGTACAACTGGAGTGGCTCGACTTAGCTCCGGCACGATCGGGTGGATCCTTCTTGGAATCGAAGCGCTTTATCTCGGCCTTCGCCACCTCCACCAAACCACGGTCGACGAGGCGAGGGTCGAGACATGGATCCGACGTAGCGTATGGGGCATGCCAGGCGGGCTTGAGCCCTTTGCTAGCGATGAAGAAGAGCTGCAAGAATTCCATCGCTTGTTCCAGGCGCCCAGCATGCAAAACGACATCGACGTAATGAAGGTCTTGGCTCCTTCCCTGAAATCGAGGCTAGCGACGGTATTAGGAGTGCCGGACGACGTCCGTTCGGTTTCCGTCTTCTTGGCAGGATGGCGGTCGCAAATCAGCCAGTACTCGATCAGCCAGCAGCAGGCCCCGCGCCTGGGCGAGTTCTCAGGCCGCGAGGTGCGTTACGACGACCCGGACCGAGTGACCGTGATAAACGGTGTCGGCGTCGTCAAAATTGCCACGAACGCCCTGTTCGGCACGACGACGGTGAACTATCGCCCCAATGGTTTCACGGATTCCGACTACGAGATGGAGGCCAGCTCGTCATGGTGAAAAAGCTTCGCGCCATCGACCCCGCCACCATCCCGGATGCCGCAGTCGAATTCAAGCGTCAATGCGCACGTCTCGACGAAAGCTTGTATTTCGCCGCCCTGCCCGACATTCGCTACGCCATGGATCCCGAGCAGCTATGGCTGACCGAAGACGTGTCCGATCCAGAGCAGTTCAACGAGCAATATATTGAGCCGCGTACGGAAGGGCAGCTTACGTTTTTGCTGCAACTGTCGACGCTCGGCGTGTCCATGTCCGTGACCATCGTGTTCATTCTGGCCCCCCTGTTCGGGGAGTACCAGCACAAGGGCGCCCTCATCTGTATTCCTTTTTTACTGATGGCGGCGGCGGGTTTATGGTTAGTAACCAATTCTGCCATGTCGCGCATCCGATTTAATCGGCAAGCGCAATTGGTGCACGTCTCTTATGGCGATACGGTGCTGCACTTGCCATGGCGCGATGTGCGGCCCTACACCGAATTCGGGCACGGCTACACGCTACGCTTATGTTTCCCGCAGCCTTATCTGGAGACGATGCAAATGCCGTCCCAGGATCCCGAGAGCATCAGAAAGAGTAAAAGGCCGTTTATCGTCGGAGGCGACTTTGACGTGCACGATCAGACGTTCTTCGACAACAACCTTCACCGACTGGAGTTCATCCGCCGCTATATGGAGCACGGGCTGAAGGCAATTCAAGCCGACCCAAAGTACGTCGAGCAAGGCCTGGTTCGCAAGCCGACCGGCGACGACAAGTTGGAATGGTTGAACGGGCTGAACAATATCGCAGTCGTCTTCCTTTTCTTCTTCAACCTCTTCACCCTCAAACCCCTGCTCGACCGCTGGATCAAGCACAAAGCCAGCACCTTCCGCTGGCCGGAAGAAGTCGAACGCCTATGCACCCCGGGCGCGGACCTATCCGCCTACGACACGCGCCCCGTCAAGTCCAGCGCCCGTTACTTCTATCGCTATGCCGGAATGGACAAGGGACTGATCTTTGTGGATCACAAAGGCAGACAAGTTCATTTGCGTCGCTCGGAGTAGTAAGAGAAGACATGGCAAGCAAACAGCTCCGCATCATCGACCCCGCCACCATCCCGGATGCCGCAGTCGAATTCAAGCGTCAATGCGCACGTCTCGACGAAAGCTTGTATTTCGCCGCCCTGCCCGACATTCGCTACGCCATGGATCCCGAGCAGCTATGGCTGACCGAAGACGTGTCCGATCCAGAGCAGTTCAACGAGCAATATATTGAGCCGCGTACGGAAGGGCAGCTTACGTTTTTGCTGCAACTGTCGACGCTTGGCGTGCCCATGTCCCTGACCTTCGTATTCATTCTGGCCCCCCTGTTCGGGGAGTACCAGCACAAGGGCGCCCTCATCTGTATTCCTTTTTTACTGATGGCGGCGGCGGGTTTATGGTTAGTAACCAATTCTGCCATGTCGCGCATCCGATTTAATCGGCAAGCGCAATTGGTGCACGTCTGTTATGGGAATACGGTGCTACACCTGCCATGGCGCGATGTGCGGCCCTACACAGAATTCGGGCACGGATACGCGCTACGTTTATGTTTCCCTAGGCCCTACCTAGAAATGATGCAACTGCCGTCCCAGGATCCCGAGAGCATTAGAAAAAGCAAAAGGCCGTTGATCGTTGAAGGCGACTTTGACCTGCATGACCAGACGTTCTTCGACAACAACCTTCACCGACTGGAGTTCATCCGCCGCTATATGGAGCACGGGCTGAAGGCAATTCAAGCCGACCCAAAGTTTGTCAAGCAAGGCCTTGTCCGTAAACCCACCGGTGACAACAACGTCACCAGAACCGGCGGATGGAGCGATATCTTCAATGTCTACGACATCCTCTTCAACCTCTTCACCCTCAAACCCCTGCTCGACCGCTGGATCAAGCACAAAGCCAGCACCTTCCGCTGGCCGGAAGAAGTCGAACGCCTATGCACCCCGGGCGCGGACCTATCCGCCTACGACACGCGCCCCGTCAAGTCCAGCGCCCGCTACTTCTATCGCTACGCCGGAATGGACAAGGGCTTGATTTTCGTCGACCACAAGGGGCGGCAGGTTCAGCCGCGCAATCAAGCGGGTTGACCGGCGTTTGCGCGACGTGAGCCGCTGGTACGCCAGGCCAGGCCGGCGCTGATGGCTAATGCCAATGCCAACAAACCGCCTGCCATCGCGGCAACGCCGGGCCATTGCCGGGCGGCCCAGAAATGGCCGCCCCAGGCGCCCAGCACGCTGGACCCCACGTAATACACCAGCAGGTACAGCGATGCAGCCAGTGCCTTGTAGCCTCGGGCCATCTGGCCCACCCAGCCGCTGGCGACCGCGTGCGACGCGAAAAAGCCGAAAGTAAACACCACGATCCCGGCGATCAAGATGGGCAAGGAGTCCGACAAGGTCAGCAGCAACCCGGCCAAGGCCAGACCCGTCGCGGCGGACAGCATGGCGCCCCGGCCGTGGCGGTCGGCAAGGCGGCCGAAAAACGTCGAGGCAAAGATGCCGACCAGATACACAACGAAGATGAAGCCGATGAACGTCTGGCTAAGCGAAAACGGCGGCAGCAGCAGGCGGAAGCCTACGTAGTTGTAGACCGTGACAAACGCGCCCATCAGCAAGCCGCCCATGGCGAACAATGCGCATAACGGTCCGTTCTTCAGGTGCGCGCCGACGCCCGCCCGCACATCGCCCAGCACACCGGCCCACCCACGCCCGCGCTGCGGCGTGAAGCGGCGCGAGGCGGGAAGCAGCCACATGAACAACGCGGCGGCCGCGATGCCCACGACCCCCAGCGTGCCCATCGCGGCGCGCCAGCCAAAGTGATCCGAAACCAGCCCGGTGATGACGCGGCCTGACAGCCCGCCAAACGCGCTTCCGCTGATATACAGGCCCATCACGAAGCCTAGCGTGTCGGGTTCGACTTCCTCGGCCAGGTAGGCCATGGCGACGGCGGGGACGCCGCCCATCGCCACGCCTTGCAGCGCGCGCAGCGCCAGCAGGCTTTGCCAGTCGGGCGCCACGGCCGCGATCGTGCCCAGCGCGGCGGAAGCCAGCAACGACCAGGCCATGACGCGCTTGCGCGGCAGTGCTTGAGAGAACAGGCCCACAAAAAAGATCGCAATCGCCAGCAAGCCCGTGCACAAGGACAGGACCAGGCTGCTTTGCGCGGGCGACACGCCAAAGGCGCCGGTGAACAGCGGCATCAACGGCTGCACGCAATACAACAGCGAAAACGTGGAGAAGCCCGCGGCGAACAAGGCCCATTGCGCGCGATGCAGCTCTGGCGTGCCGCGCGCCAGATAAGGGGCGGACGTGGGGGGGCAGGAACTGGCGCTGGGGGCAGACATGGAAATCTCTGAAAGACTAGCGAGCGACGCGCCCGCAGATCAAAAGTAGACTTTTCGTCTTCATATGTCCAATATATGAAACCCCTACCGCCCATACTTTAAAACGATGGAACTACGACATTTGCGCTATTTCACGGCCGTGGCCGAAGAATTGCATTTCACGCGGGCGGCGGCGCGTTTGGGAATTGGCCAGCCGCCCTTGAGCCAGCAGATCCAGCAGCTGGAACGCGAAATCGGCACACCGCTATTTCTCCGTCTGCCCCGAGGCATCGAGATGACCGAAGCCGGCGCCCAGTTCCTGGAAGACGCGCGCGCCATCCTGGCCAGCGCCGACCGCGCGATCGACACGGCCCGGCGGCTGGGACGCGGCGAGCGCGGCGCGATCACCGTGGGCTTCACGGCATCGGCCGTCTTCCACCCCTATCTGCCTCGCGCCATTCGCGCTTATCGCGACCGCTATCCCGACGTGCGCATCACCTTGACGGAAAGCAATACCATTTCACTGCTGCGCGGGCTGCGGCTGGGCGAGGTAGACATCGCCTTTGTGCGGCCGCCCTACCTGCTGGACGCGGAATTCGAATCCGAACGCGTCCTGGACGAACCCATGCTGGTCGCCCTGCCCCCCGATCACGCCTTAAGCCGCCGCCGCAGCGTACCGATTGCGGCGCTGGCCGATGAGGACTTCGTGCTGTACCCCCGCCCCATCGGCGCGGGCCTGTACGACGCCATCCAGTCCGCCTGCCAGCGCGCGGGGTTCGCGCCGCGCGTGATTCAAGAGGCGCCGCAAATGGCGTCCATCGTCAGCCTGGTGGCCGCCGGCGTTGGCATTTCCATCGTGCCCGCCGCCATGCGCCACATGGGCGCGCAGGGAATCGAATATCGCCCGATCAAGGGCGACGCGCCGCACGCCTTGCTGGACATGGCCTACCGCCGCCATGACCGGTCCATGGCCGCAGGCAACGCCGTATCGTTGCTGCGCCAACTGGCGCACCCGGAGCGCGCGCAGCCGTCCACCTAATGCCCGTAGTGCCCTGTCGCGTTTGTCATCTTCTGTAAAACCCGCGCCTTGACACCAGAGTAAATTGCGCTACCGCTGATCTGTCCCTAAGCCGGGACGCAGCTTCAGATATCAACCTTTTCAAAGGTGAACCCGTGCGACGTACTCTCTTGGCCTTGGCCCTTGCAACGATTCCCGGCTTGGGCGCTGCCGCCGCGCTGACCTCCGCCATCGGCGCGGTGACGGTCTATCAGGACCGCGCGGTTGTCACGCGTTCGGCCACCAGCGAGTTGGCGGCGGGCGAGCACGAGCTGACCCTGGAAAATCTGCCGGCATCGTTGCAGGAGAATTCCCTGCAAGTGTCGGCCAAAAGCACGGGCCAGGCCTCGTTGCTGGACGTCAAGGTGCGCGACGCCTTTAACGCCGACACGGCCAATGAACGCGTCCGCGCCTTGCAAGACCAGGTGCGCAAGCTGGAAGACCAGATGGCCCAGCTGGATGACGAGGCTGCGGTGCTGGACAACCAGCGCGAATTGGTCTTGATGATGCAGCGCGGCGCCACCGAGCCCTCCAAGGACAGCGCCCGCCTGACCCTGGACGAACTCAAGGCCATCCAGACGCTTAGCGCGGACAGCCTGGCCAAGACCCTGGCCGGCCTGCGTCAGGTCGCGACACGCAAAGAGGCGCTGGAACGCGAGCTTGCGGCGCTGCAAAACCAGCTGAACGTGGTGCAAGGCCAGATGAGCCGCCGCACCAAGACCGTTACGTTGCGGGTCAACCTGGCGCGTGCGGGCAAGGTCGATCTGGCGGTGTCGTACGCCGTCGCCGGCGCGCGCTGGACGCCCGCCTATGACGCCCGCCTGCGTCCCGCCGACCGCAGCGTGGACTTGGGTTACTTCGGCGTCATTCGCCAGAACTCGGGTGAAGATTGGAACAACGTCAAGCTGACGCTGTCCACTGCCCGCCCCGCCTTGGGCGGTGGCGCGCCGACCTTGCAACCGTGGATCATTGATGTGGCCGCCCCGCCGCCGCCGCCGCGCCCCATCGCCGCGCCCGCGCCTGCCGTATCCAGCGAAATGGCCATGAAGCGCGCGCCGCGCGGTGCCAGCCAGGCCTATGCCGAGAGCGCACAGGCCGACGCCATGCCGGAACCGATCGACGTGCGCACCGCGCAGGTGCAAAACGAGGCCACCAGCGCCTCTTTCCAGATTCAGAACCCGGCGACGCTGCCCTCGGACAACTCTACCCAGCGCGTGGCAATCGCAACCGCCAAGCTGCCGGCCACGCTGCAATACCAGTCCACGCCCGCACTGCGCGAAGCGGTATTCCTGACGGCGCAGGCCAGCAACAATACCGAGTTCCCGTTCCTGGCCGGCCCGCTCAATACCTTCCTGGACGACGCTTTCGTCGCGTCCAGCGCCATGAAAGCGGTGATGCCCGGCGAAAAGGTCGAACTGGCGATGGGCGCCGACGACGGTATCTCGATCAAGCGCCAGCTGGTCAATCGCTACACCGAAAGCACGGGTTTCTCTGGTAGCGGCAAGCGGGTGACGTACGAATACAAGATCACGGTAAAGAACAACAAGGCCACCAAGGAACAGGTGTCGTTCAAGGACCGCCTGCCGGTCTCGCGCAACGAGAAAATCGTGGTCAAGCTGCTGTCGCCCGCAGACCGCGACATCAAGCGCGAAGAAGACGGCAAACTGGTCTGGAACTGGGACCTTGAACCGGGCAAATCCCGCGAGACCGTTCTGAAGTTCTCGATCGACTATCCCGGAGACATCGACGTGTCCGGCATCTGATTGCGCCGCCTGCCGCCTGCCGCCGGCTGCTTCAGTGCTGGCGGCAGAATTCGATGAACGCTTCCGGCTCCAGGGGGATGGACAGGCCATAGCCCTGGGCCACGTCGCAACCCAGTTCGCGCAGCAATTGCAGGTCGCGTTCCTGCTCGACCCCTTCGGCCACCACGCGCCGGCCCAGCACCCGGCCCATTTCAATGGCCGCGGCCACCACCGCCCGCGACGCCGCTTCGCGGTGCATGTGGACGATAAAGTCCCGGTCGATCTTGAGTTCTGTAAAGGGCATGGCGGAAAACAGCCGCATCGAGGCGATGCCCGCGCCGAAGTCGTCCATGGCCAGTTCAAAGCCGCGCACGCGCAGCAGGTTCAACGCGGACGACAGCGCCAGCCAGTCGTTGACGGGCTCGTCCTCGGTCAGTTCAATCTTGATCAAGCGCGCCGGCAGTCCCGCCTGCGCCACGCGCTTTTCCAACACTGCGGGCATATCGCGCGAACACAGCGTGGACGCCGACGCGTTGATGGCAATGGGCACGGCGATGCCTTCGGCGTGCAGCGTTTGCTGCACCTCCAGCACGCGATCCGTCACGCGTAGAAACAGCATGCGATCCATGCCGAGCCGATGCGCGGCCGGCACGAAGTCCACGGCCGATATGGCGCCCAGTTCGGGATGATCCCAGCGCGACAGCGCTTCGGCGGCCAGCACTTTGCCGGTGGACAGGCTCATCTGCGGTTGCAACACCACGCTCATGCCCACACCGGTGATCAAGGCCCGACCCAGTTCGGCTTCGACCACTTCGCGGCGGATGGATTGTTGCTGGGGCGTCGTCACGTCCTCGGCGGCCAGCCCGACCTTGATGGCCTGTTGCATGGCCGTGCGGGACACCGGCTTGGACAGCGCCTGTGCCGACGGGCAGCCGGCTTGCAGCGCCAGGCGTACGTGCGACTGCAACAGCTCTTCGCTAAGGCTGCTGATCCAGATGATGGGAGGCATGCTCTTTAGCCGGCCGACATCCACCAGGCGCCGCAATTCGTTGGGCATGTGGGTGCCGTCGCCGTCGCTCATGACGATGTCGCTGATCACCAGGTCGTAATACTGCCGGCTTAACGCGCTGACCGCTTCCGTGCTGTTGCCCAGACCGGCAACCCGTCGATATCCCAACGCCAGCAGCATGTTCTGCAAATAAGCGCGTTCAACGGGGTGGTCTTCAACGAGAAGAATTCGTCGAGCGGCTCCGGCGTCGGTTTTTGGCATTCGTTCCGTCCTAGCTGATAGGGCGGGCCCAGGCAGGCGGCCGCGGGTTCTGTTCGGGGGTCCGTTCGGGTTTCCATGCTACGGCATTCGCTTGGGATCTGTCGCCGCCGGCAAAGGGCTAAGGCAATTTCCGGGCCGATAGGCGTAGGTTTAAGAAGACCCTGGCCGCAATTGCCTCCCCCCGTTGTCCAGGCGCAACGCGCGGGCTCGTCCAGACGGACGCAGCCCTGGTGCCGGGCGCTGGGCGCGCGGGTGCGATAATGGCCGCCTTTACGCATCTTGCGCAGCTTGCGCATCCACGGCACGGAGCTTCCCTTGACCCGCATTGACGACCCCCAGCACGACCGCGAGGTCGGCACGGCCGACTCGACCCAGGACAACACGCGCACCGACGACACCCGCATCAGCGCCGTTCGTCCTTTGATTTCGCCCGCGCTACTGCAGGACGAACTGCCCGTATCCCCCGCCATCCAGACGCTGGTCGAAGAAAGCCGCACGCAGATCGCCAACGTGCTGCATGGCCGCGACGACCGCCTGCTGATTGTCGTGGGCCCCTGCTCCATCCACGACCATGGCCAGGCCATGGACTATGCGCGCCAGCTGCGCGCCGCCGTCGACCAGCACAAGAAAGACCTGTTGATCGTCATGCGTGTGTATTTTGAAAAGCCGCGCACCACGGTGGGCTGGAAGGGTTACATCAACGATCCGCGCCTGGACGGCAGCTTCCGCATCAACGAAGGCCTGCGTCGCGCGCGCGAACTGTTGCTGGACATCAGCGGCCTGGGCCTGCCGATTGCCACCGAATTCCTGGACCTGCTCAGCCCGCAGTACATCGCGGACCTGATCGCCTGGGGCGCCATCGGCGCGCGCACCACCGAAAGCCCCAGCCACCGGCAGCTGAGCTCGGGCCTGAGCTGCCCGCTGGGCTTCAAGAACGGAACGGACGGCGGCGTGCAGATCGCGGCCGACGCCATGGTTGCCGCCAGCGCCAAGCACGCTTTCATGGGCATGACGAAGATGGGCATGGCCGCCATTTTCGAAACGCGCGGCAATCAGGACACGCATGTGATCCTGCGCGGCGGCAAGCAAGGCCCCAACTACGATGCGGCCAGCGTCGACGCCTGTTGCGCCGCCTTGCGCGCCGCCGGCCAGCGCGAACAGGTCATGATCGACTGCTCGCACGCCAACTCCAACAAGTCGCACCTGCGCCAGATCGACGTGGCCAACGACATCGCCGCGCAGCTGGCCCAAGGCGATGCGCGCATTACCGGCGTCATGATCGAAAGCCATCTGGAAGAAGGCCGCCAGGACCTGAAGCCCGGTCAGCCGCTGCGCCGTGGGGTGTCGATCACCGACGCCTGCCTGGGCTGGAGCCAGACCGAACCGGTGCTGGAAACGCTGGCACAGGCGGTGCGCCAGCGCCGCGTGAAAGTAGGCGGCGCCGCGTAAGCGCACGCCCACGGGGGCCGTCACCGCGACCGCCCCGCCCCGCCGCCATGCGTGCTGCTTGCTTAGCGGCGCAGTGCGTAAGGCGCCGGGTCCATGTCCGGCGTCTGGCCGGTGATCAGGCTGGCAAGCAGCTTGCCGGTCACCGGGCCCAACGTGAAGCCATGGTGCGCATGGCCAAACGCCATCCATAGCCCCTTGTGCCCCGGCGCGGGGCCGATCACCGGCCGCATGTCCGGCATGCAGGGCCGGCATCCCATCCACGGTTCCTGCTCCACGGCTGCCCCCAGCGGCAGCCATTGCCCCGCCAGTGCCCGCGTGCGTTGTATCTGGACGGGCGACGGCGGCGCATCGCGGTGGGCAAATTCAGCGCCGGTCGTCAGCCGCACGCCTCGCGTCATCGGCGTCACCACGAAGCCGCTATCGATGTCGGCCACCGGATGCGACAACGTCGCGCCTGCGTCCAGCCCAAAGTGCTGGTGATAGCCGCGCTTGACCGCCATGGGAATGCGGTAGCCCAACGGCCGCAAGATATCCAGCGACCACGGGCCCATCGCCACCACCACATCACGCGCCTCGATCCAGCCGGCGTCTGACTGCACCTGCCAACGCCCGTCCGCGGAAGCCTGAAGCGTGCGGGCATCGCCCCGCACCAGTTGCCCGCCACGTTGCTGGAACAGCGCCGCGTAGCCGCGCGTGACGGCGCCGGGGTCCGACACGTTGACCGGGTCCAGCCAATGCACCGCGCCCACGACACGGTCTGACAAGGATGGCTCCAGCGCCCTCAGCGATTGCCGGTCCAACACCCGGTAGTTCAAGGCATACGGCGCCAGCGCCTCAGCGTCGGCAACTGCCCGCGCCAGCCCGGCCTCGGTACGCGCGGCGTCAATCCACCCGTTACGGCGAAAGAGGGGCGTCAGATTCGCATCGTCTTTCAGCGCGTCGTGCTCGGCCACGCTGCGTTCGATAAGCGGCAACATCGCCTCGGCCGCATGCGCCAGCCGCGTTGGCGACGAATGCCACCAATAACGCAGCAGCCATGGCGCAATGCGTGGCAGAAAGCGCACGTGGTAGCTGACGTCGGGCGTGTTGTTGCGGGCATAGCGCCACAGGCTGCGCCAATCCCGGGGAAAGGCGTACGGAATCACGCTGGCCCGTTCGATCAGGCCCGCGTTGCCATAGCTGGTTTCTTCCCCCGGCCCCTTTCGGTCCAGCAGCACCACCGAACGGCCGCGCGCTAAAAGATGCAGGGCCGTACTGACGCCGACAATGCCCGCGCCCAGAACCACAACGTCTGTTTTCATGCGCCGAATTCTGCGCTTGCGCCCCATGTTCGGCAAGCGGCGCGCGGCGTAGAATCGCGCAGCTCGCCATCACGCCAACTTCGCGCAGCGTGGGCACACCATTGAAACAATTGGTATCATGCGCGTCGGCATGGCTGCGTTGACTGTATGCGCCAGGCTGTTTTGATTGCCGGACGCCGTTGTCCGGGCCGCTACTTTCAAGTCAGGTATGGACAGCTCTCCCCTTATTCCCGCCGCCCTTTCCGTGTCGCGCCACAGCGTTTTCATCTACACCGAGGAACAGCGCGGCAACCAGTTGGTTGAATCGCCGGTCATCGGCATGCTGTCGGATATTTCCGGTTCCGAAAAACTGCTGGTGGTGCAAGATCCGCACAGCGGCTTGAAGTTCATCTACCGCGTCGATCACGAAAGCAGCAACCTGGACGCCGCGGCGATCACCGAACACGAACCCGCGGCGTTCGACGGCAAGACGTCGGTGCAGATCAACGCCATGTCCTATCGTCTGGGCAGCGCCGAGAACGCGATGAAATTGCTGCGGGGCAAAACGCAATGGATCCAGGACAAGGGATCGGTGTTGTCGGTGTTGCTGCAAAACGCCGCCGCCCGCAAGACCCGTTTCGCCTCGGCGCGCATCGAGCGCGACCGCATGCGCAAGGTGCCGGCAGGCGTACCGATTGAATATCTGCCTACATAAATCGGATGGCGCCAGCCCGTGGCTCCTTATCCACAATTTCTGTGGATAAGGCTAACGCGCAAGCAAGATGGCCGGCCGTTTGAGGGATGCGCAACGGGCTGCGCAAAGTTTGATCAGGCACGGTTTCGGCGCCGCCCGGATGCCATCCGGCAAGTTTGCCGCGCCGCCGCAACGTCGTTGGTGATATTCTCCGCAAGCGCCACGATACGAAACGTATCCAGCCGGCCACGTGTCCGCGCAAACGGACTCTTTTTCAAAACCAGATAGCCACCGCATGTCAGCAGCCACCCGCGTGCTTGCCCTTGGATCGCGTCACGTGCGAACGCCGGCGCGTACCCCGCCGTGACCATCATCGTTGTCGACGATCACGGTGACTGGCGCGACACCATCGTCGAGACCATCCAGGACCTGGGACTGGACAAAGCCATCCTCACGGCCGGATCGCTTGCCGAACTGGACAAGCTGCTGCTGAACGTCACGCCCGGCATCCTCGTGCTGGACGCCATGCTGCCCGACGGCGACGCCTTCACCCGCATCGCGCATCTGCGCACCTGCTATCCGTCGATGGGCATCATCATGCTGACCGGCCGCCTGCTCAGCGAAGACAAGGTGTCCGGCCTGAGCCTGGGCGCCGACCATTACCTGACCAAGCCCGTCAACCTGGCCGAGCTGGGCGCGACCCTGGTGTCGTTGTCGCGGCGCCTGCGCGTGGTGCCCGCGACAGGCATGGACGACGCGGAATCCGATGCGTGGCGTTTCGATCCCTCGCGCCGCACGCTGGTCTCGCCCGAGCGCGTCTGCGTAGACATCACCGATACCGAAAGCCGCTTGATCGGCGCGCTGATCCAGGCCGCGCCGCTGCCGCTGTCACGCGGGCGGCTGGTCGAAGCGCTGGGCGCCAGCGTCGACGCTTACGACACCCACAGGCTGGACGCCCACATGCATCGCCTGCGCCGCAAGCTGCGCGCGCTGGCGGGCGGCGACATGGGCATCCGCACCGTGTACGGCGTAGGCTATGTCTGCACCACGCCCGTGCAGGTCGTGGGCAATTCCAAACCCTGAGCCGCTTCTTACTGATTTCATGACGCCTGCCTTCCGCCCCCGCCGTTCCGTCCTCTACATGCCCGGCGCCAACGCGCGCGCGCTGGACAAGGCTCGCAGCCTGGACGCCGACGCGCTGATTCTTGACCTGGAAGACGCCGTCGCGCCCGATACCAAGGCCCAGGCGCGCATGCAGGTGGCCGCGGCGCTGACGGCGGGCGGCTATGGCCGGCGCGAGTGCATCGTGCGCATCAACGCGCTGGACACGCCCTGGGGGCTGGACGATGTTGCCGCCATTGCGCAGGCCGGCGCTGACGCCGTGCTGCTGCCAAAGGTGCAATCCCCCGCGCAGTTGCAAGCCCTGGCCGACGCGCTGGATGCCGCCGGCGCGCCGCCGGATTTGCCCCTATGGGCCATGGCTGAGACGCCACTGGGCTTTCTGCGCCTGGACGCCATTGCAGGCGGCCACCCCAGGTTGGCCGCCATCGTGGTCGGCACGTCGGACCTGGTCAAGGACCTGCACGCGCGCCATACCCCCGGCCGGGAAGAAACATTGCTGGCGCGGTCAATGGCCGTCATGGCAGCGCGGGCCCATGGCCTTGCGGTGCTGGACGGTGTGCATCTGGACTTGCAGGACGACGCCGGTTACGCCGCCACCTGCCACCAGGGGCGCGACCAGGGGTTCGACGGCAAAACGCTGATTCATCCCAAGCAGATCGCGGCCGCCAACGCGGCCTTTGCCCCCACCGACGATGAACTGGCGCTTGCCCGCAAACGCCTGGACGCATGGCGCGCTGCCCAGGCCGAAGGCTTGGGCGTGGCCGTGGTGGACGGGGCGCTGGTTGAAAACCTGCACGCGCAAGAGGCCGAGCGCATTTTGGCGTTGGCCGCCGCTATCGCGGGCGCGTAGCGCGCTTCTGATGGCCGAAGCCGGCAGCCGGGCAATATGCCGCCGTTTTGCCCCAATAAACAGACCAAAACACGTCTGAAGCAGCCCAGGATCCCACTCGAATCCTGCTCACGACACGCCGCCGGCTGCGTCAAAACGCGCGGCCCGGTACAATAGCGCCCACGATTGGACGACGCCCCTTCCTTGGGGCGTGTCTTTTTTCTATTCGCGCCCGCTGTCCTGCCGCTGTTTGGTTATTGTCTTGCCGATGTTTTGTCGCTGCCTTGGGCCGCGGCGCCGGCCACCAGGCATTTGCGCGCGAACTCGCCCGGTTCCCTATTTTTGCGCCGCCCCTTGTGGCGGGAGCCACGCCGCGCGCTTGCCGCGCCACCCCCTGCCCCAAGATTCATGATCCGCTTCCAACAAGTTTCACTCATGCGCGGCGTCAAGCCCTTGCTCGACAAGGTCGACCTGCTCTTGAACCCCGGCGACAAAATCGGCCTGATCGGTGCCAACGGCGCCGGCAAATCCAGCCTGTTCGGCCTGTTGCGCGGCACGCTGCACGCCGACCAGGGCGACCTGGATTACCCCTCCAGCTGGCGCATGGCCTATGTGGCGCAGGAAACCCCCGCGCTGGACCGCCCCGCGATCGAATACGCGATTGACGGCGACGTCACCTTGCGCAAGCTGGAAGCCGAACTTGCCGCCTTGGAAGCCGAACCGGAAAGCGCCGAAAACGGCCTGCGCATGGGCGACATCTACGCCGCGCTGGCCGACGCCGACGCCTACACCGTGCACTCGCGCGCCGAACAACTGCTGACCGGCCTGGGCTTCACGCAAGAGCAGATGCACCTGCCGCTGACCAGCTTTTCCGGCGGCTGGCGCATGCGCCTGAACCTGGCACAAGCGCTGATGTGCCCGTCCGACCTGCTGCTGCTGGACGAGCCCACCAACCACTTGGACCTGGACGCCATCATCTGGCTGGAAGACTGGCTCAAGCGCTATGCCGGCACGCTGATCGTCATCTCGCACGATCGCGACTTCCTGGATGGCGTGGTCAACGTCATCGTCCATATCGACGAACGCAAGCTCCGCCGATACTCGGGCAACTATTCGTCGTTTGAACGCCAGCGCGCCGCGCAACTGGAACTGGCGCAAGGCATGATGGAAAAGCAGATGCGCCAACGCTCGCATCTGCAGTCCTTTATCGACCGCTTCAAGGCCCAGGCCAGCAAGGCGCGTCAGGCGCAAAGCCGCATCAAGGCGCTGGCGCGCATGGAAGAAATGGCGCCCTTGCGTGCCGCCGCCGAATTCTCGTTTGAATTCCGCGAGCCGCTGCGCGCGCCCAACCCCTTGCTGACCATGGACAAGGTCAGCGCGGGCTACCGCGTGGAATGCGAAGAGACGCAGGCCGTGTCCGACAAGATCATCGTGTCAGGCATCAACTTTTCGCTGCAAGCGGGGCAACGCATCGGCTTGCTGGGCATCAACGGCGCGGGCAAATCCACGTTCATCAAAACCATCGCGGGCGACCTGACCACGCTGGCTGGCGACACGCAATTCAACAAGGGCCTGTCGATCGGCTACTTTGCCCAGCACCAGGTCGAGATGCTGCGCCACGACGAATCGCCGTTGTGGCACATGACAAAGCTGGCGCCCACCGTGCGCGAACAGGAATTGCGCAATTTCCTGGGCAGCTTCAACTTCAACGGCAACATGGCCACCAGCTCGATCGCGCCGTTCTCCGGCGGCGAAAAGGCGCGCCTGGCATTGGCGCTGATTGTCTGGCAGCGCCCCAACCTCTTGCTGCTTGACGAGCCCACCAACCACCTGGACCTGGAAACGCGTGAAGCGCTGACCACCGCGCTGGCGCAATTCGAAGGCACCTTGATGCTGGTCTCGCACGACCGCCACCTGCTGCGCGCCACCACCGACGAGTTCATCATCGTGGCCGACGGCGCCGTGCGACCGTTTGACGGCGACCTGGACGACTACAAGGATTGGCTCTACAAAACCAAACTGGCCGCCAAAGCCGCCTGATCGCGATACAATCCCGCGAATTGCCCGCACGCGTCCTTGATGCGTCGTTTGCGAGGCGGCCTTCAACCACGTCCCGCTGTCCGCGGGACGCGTTTTTTCAGCGCTCGTAGATGACGATCAAAGACCAACTATTTCTCGCCAGCCAGTATCTTGCGCCCCATCACCTGGTGTCGCGCTTCTTTGGATACGCCTCAGACTGCCAGGAACCCGCGGTCAAGAACTGGATGATTTCGCGCTTTGTCCGCAAGTACGGCGTGGATATGCGCGAAGCGCTGCAAGAAGACCCGTTGGCCTACGACTGCTTCAATGATTTCTTCACGCGCGCGTTGAAAGACGACGCACGCCCGCTGGACGACGAACCGGGCTCGGTGCTCTGTCCGGCCGACGGCGCGATCAGCCAGTTGGGCGCCATCGAACAAGGCCGCATCTTCCAGGCCAAGGGCCACAGCTACGGGCTGGTGGATCTGCTGGGCGGCGACGTAGAACGCGCCGCGCCGTTCCAGGGTGGCGAATTTGCCACGGTCTACCTATCGCCCAAGGACTATCACCGCGTGCACATGCCGGTGGCCGGCACGCTGCGCGAAATGATCCACGTGCCGGGCCGCTTGTTCTCGGTCAACCCGCTGACCGCGCGCAACGTGCCGCGCCTGTTCGCGCGCAACGAACGCGTGGTCTGCATTTTTGATACCGAGCATGGGCCGATGGCGCTGGTGCTGGTGGGCGCGATGATCGTAGCGTCGATCGAAACCGTGTGGGCCGGCCTGGTCACGCCCTACAAGCGCCGTGTCAAAGCGGTGCGCTATGACGCCGCCGCGCGCGCGCCGATCCATCTGGAAAAAGGCGCCGAAATGGGCCGGTTCAAGCTGGGTTCGACCGCCATCGTGTTGTTCGGCCCGGACCAGATCCGTTGGGCCGACACGCCGTCGGTGCTGGGTCCGGTGCGCATGGGTGAATTGCTGGCCCTGCCCAAGCATCGTTGAATGGGCTGACCCCAGGCGGGTATTTCAACAAAAGCGAATAAGCTCGTCGCGTTTTATTCGCTTTTCGCGGTCAGACCGCGTCGGTAGATTACGGACTTTTCCAGGTCCAGTCTTTTTTCCGACGCCCTCTGCCATGACGACATCCACGCTGAACACGACGCCTGCCGACACCTCGGCGGGCAACGCAGCCACGACCTCGGCCGCTCCGCCCGCCCCATCGGCGGCTACTGCCGCACAGCCGCTGCCGCGCGCGCTGGCCCGAATGCTGTCGTTGGACGATTTTGAAGACGCTGCGCGCCGACGCCTGCCCCGCCCCATCTTCGGCTACGTGGCGGGCGCGGCGGAAGACAACCAATCCCTGCAAGACAACCGACGGGCATTCGCGCAATACGGCTTTGCGCCGCGTGTGTTGGTCGACGTGTCGCAACGCACGCAGCGCACCGAGCTTTTCGGGCGCGGCTACGCGTCTCCTTTTGGTATTGCGCCGATGGGCATCAGCGCGTTGTCGGCCTATCGCGGCGACGTGGTGCTGGCCCGCGCCGCGCGCGATGCGGGCATTCCGGCCATCCTTAGCGGCACCTCGCTGATCCCCTTGGAAGAGGTCATCCAGCAAGCGCCGGGCACCTGGTTCCAGGCCTATCTTCCCGGTGATCCGGCCAAGATCGACGCGCTGGTCGAACGCGCCCGGCGGGCCGGCTACGAGACCTTGGTGCTGACCGTGGACATTCCGGTGTCCGCCAATCGCGAGAACAATGTCCGCACCGGTTTCTCTACGCCGCTCAAGCCCAGCCTGCGATTGGTGTGGGACGGCCTGACCCGGCCGCGCTGGCTGGCGGGCACGTTCCTGCGCACGCTGATGGCGCACGGCATGCCGCACTTTGAAAACTCGTTCGCCACGCGCGGCGCGCCGATCGTATCCGCGTCGGTGTTGCGCGACTTTACCGCGCGCGATCACCTCAGCTGGCAACACGTGGCGCGCATCCGTCGGCAATGGCCGGGCACCTTGATTATCAAGGGCATCCTGCATCCGCAAGACGCCGCGCTGGCCCGGCAACATGGCGTGGACGGCGTGATCGTGTCCAACCATGGCGGACGCCAGCTGGATGGCGCGATCTCGCCGCTGCGCGCGCTGCCCGGCGTGGTGGATGCCGCGGGTGGCATGACCGTGATGATGGACAGCGGCGTGCGGCGCGGCGGCGATGTGCTCAAGGCCCTGGCGTTGGGCGCGCGTTTTGTCTTCGTTGGCCGGCCATTCAATTACGCGGCGGCCGTGGGCGGCCAGGCCGGTGTTGCCCATGCCATCAATCTTTTGCATGCCGAGGTGGACCGCAACATGGCGATGCTGGGCATCAATACCGTGCAGGAGATGAACGCGGGCTTGCTGTGGCGCGATGGCGCGGTCGCCCCCGCGTCTTAAGCGCGCGGCCCGGCATAGAATGGCGTTTCCCTTGCCCGCCCCACGCCCGCCGTGTCCCTACGCCAATCCTCGTTCTTCCTGCGCTTTCTGACCCTGGGCGCCCTGGCCCACGTCTATGTGGGCGCACGCCTGATTCCCGACGCGCAACTGGCCGCAGCCGGCGCCACCGCTGCCATTATCGGCTTGCTGCTGTCATGCATCCTGATTCCGCTGGGCATGCTGGCCCGCTCTTCCATCAACCCGCCCTGGGGCGACCGCATTGCGTGGGTCGGCCTCTTGGCGATGGGGCTGTTTTCGTCCCTGTTCGTGCTGACCGTCATTCGCGACGCAGCGTTGCTGGTCACCTGGGGCGTGGCGTGGCTGGCCAACGCCGACCTGCCCTGGCCCGACGTGCGGCGCTACAGTGCGTGGGGGGTGGCCGGGCTGGCGTTGGCGGGCACGCTTGTCGGCTTCTACAACGCCCGCAGCCGGGCGCGCGTCGTCGATGTTGACGTGCCGATCGAGGGGCTGCCGCAAGACCTGGACGGTTTCACGATCGTACAGATCAGCGATGTGCATGTCGGGCCAACGATCAAGAAACGCTACGTGCAGGCCATCGTGGATGGCGTCAACGAATTGCTGCCCGACATGGTCGCCATCACTGGCGATGTTGTCGATGGCAGCGTCGAGCATCTGTCCGACCAGGCCAGCCCGCTAGGAACCTTGCGCTCCCCTTACGGCGTATACCTGGTGACCGGAAACCATGAATATTATTCAGGCGCCACGGCCTGGATTGCCGAATTCCGCCGCATGGGCTTGCGCGTGTTGTTGAATGAGCATGCCGTCATTCACCCGTCGGGCCTGCCCGTGGTGGTGGCCGGCGTGACGGATTACAGCGCGGGCGCATTCGATCCGCAGCAGCGCAGCAACCCCAAGGCCGCGCTGGCCGGCGCGCCGCCCGATGCCTGCGCCCGTATCCTGCTGGCGCATCAACCGCGCAGCGCGGCGGCCGCGCAGCCGCTGGGCTATCACTTGCAGTTGTCCGGCCATACCCATGGCGGCCAGTTCTTTCCGTGGGGTTTTTTCGTGCGCTTTCAACAGCCCTACACCGCCGGCCTGCATCGCCTGGGCAAGATGTGGGTGTACACCAGCCGTGGCACGGGGTATTGGGGCCCGCCCAAGCGGCTGGGCGCGCCGTCCGAAATCACGCGGCTGCGGCTGCGCGTGGCGCGGTCCGCGTAGCTGGCCTTCGCCGTCAATCTCCGCCGTCAGATTCGGCCTTCTGGTTCGGCCTTCTGGTTCGGCCTTCTGGTTCGGCCTTCTGGTTCGGCCTTCTGGTTCGGCGTTCAGGTTCGGTCGTCACGTCCGGTCATCACGTTCGGCCGATCCGCCGGTCCACCCGCGTGCGGCAAACCCGCCCTCCACGCCCTGCCCGCCTAGTCCGCCACATCCGGCGCGTTGTCGGGCAGCGGCCCGCGTTCCAGATAGCTGGTCAGTGCGATATCGCTGGTGGTGTTGGTAATGCCGTCAATCTGATGGATGCGCGCCAGCAACAGCTCTAGCGCCTGCGTATCGCGTACGCGCACCTTGAGCAGCATGGCGCTCTTGCCGGTAATGGTGTGGATTTCTTCCACCTCGGTGAGCTCCGCCAGGCCCAGCACCTGTTGCGTGATGCTCCAGTTGGCGGTGTCTACATGCACGAAGGCCAACAGCGGCCGGCCAATACGCGCGCCGTCCAGTCGTGCCGCGATGCCCTTGATCAACCCGTCGCGCTTCAAGCGCTTGACGCGTTCGTGCACGGCCGGGGCGGAAAGATTCAATAATTTTCCCAGTTCGGCGTAACTGGGGGTAGCGTCGCCAGCCAGCAGCGTTAATAGTTTTCGGTCGCGATCGTCTAGGTCTGGCATCGGAATCAAGTTCTGCCTTACGGCATTCGAACTTTTATGGAATAAGGAAATATCGGCGTAAACCCTTATTTTATTCCAATAAAATTCGGCGCATGCAAAATCCTGGCAATCAAACCTCGAAGCAGGCGTCGTCCGTACCCGCGCTGATGTTCGCCGTCAGCGTGGTCGGGTCCAACGGCCTGGCGCTCAGTCCGATACTGACCGATGTGGCGCAGTCCTTTTCGACCTCGGCGTTAACCATCAGCACCGCCATCTCGGCCTACGGCGCGGCCACTGCCGCCAGCGCCTTTTTTCTGGCGGGCCGCATCGACCGCATCGGCATCCGCCGTTCGCTGCTGGGCGCGATGCTGGTGTTGATCGCCGCGCTGCTGCTGTCCGCCACGGCGCCGCACTGGCTGGTGTTGACCGCCGCGCAAGCCTTGGCCGGCGCCGCCGCCGGGGTGATTCTGCCCGCGGCCTACGGGTCGGCGTCCATGGTGGCGCCCGCGGGCCGGGAGGCTCGCACCTTGGGGCGCGTGATTGCGGGATGGTCGGTGTCGCTGGTGGCCGGGGCGCCCTTGTC
>NZ_JBLVOL010000117.1:0-723 GCF_053543755.1 Achromobacter semiaridum
CCAGATCTGTGTGGCGACTGGATTATGGTTTTGCGGGCATCCCAACTCCGTTGCTGGGCCAATGGGTCGGCCAGAAGGCAGGGATACGGCAGAGCCTTCTGCATCCCGACCGAGTGCAAGTGGATGACGAGGGCGGTGTACCCAACGTGCCGTGGGGGATGGTGCAGGATGACCAACAGCTGCTGCCCGCTCAGCGCAAGGCCGCCCTGATGAGGCGATATCGGGAACGGGGTTGGGGCGAAGTCGGACAGACCAGCTACGAACGCTATCTGATGTGGTTGGAACATGTGCTGAATTCCCCCACGGTTCCTCGCCACCTGAACTATGCGCTTGAACTCGAGGACAGGCACTGGGAAGACCCCACAGCCGCATATCGACGGCTTAAAGCCGGCATGGATGTGTTTATGCCGCGATTGAACGGGGCGGATCGCAACGGCGACGAAGACGACGGCACCAAGCCCTTGACGACGGACGATTTGCTGGCCGGAGTTCGATTCAATATGCCGGTGCATGCGTTTGGATATAACTGGTTGGAGACGAACGCGGAGTCAGCCCAGAAACTAAAGCTCAGGATAGAAACGATCCGCGAGCAGTATGGAAAGCGCTGCCAACAAGTGGTTCTTGTGACCCATTCGATGGGCGGTCTGATAGCCCGCATGTGCGCGAAACTGCCTGGAATGGAAGCCGCCATTTGTGGCATCGTGCACGGCGTCATGCCGACAA
>NZ_JBLVOL010000118.1:0-461 GCF_053543755.1 Achromobacter semiaridum
GCGACGGAAGCCAACATCTCGGTGGCGGCGGGCAATGCCGCCGAAGGGTCCTTGATGAAAGCCGCCGCTTGCGACACGGTGCCCGCTGCCGACGCGGCGGAATCGATCATGCCGCTGGCGCCCGGGGCCACCGAGCCCAGCATGCCCGACGCGGCGGGCAGTGCCGACATGGGGTTTGCGACCATGGCCTTTGCCTGCGCGACCATGCCTTGCGCTTGCGAGACCATGCCCATGGTGTTCTTGGCGGTGTTCAGCAGCCCGCCCATCGCGGGGCTGGTGTTGCCCAGCAGGCCCGGGGCGGCGGACAGCGCGCCCATCGGGTTCTTGGCAAGCCCTGCCAGCGTGTTGGCCTGGCCGGCAAGCTGCGACAGCTTGGAGGCGGCGCCTGCCGCCGTCTGGCCCAGGCTGGCCAGGCCGCTGGGCATGGCGTCGCCCAGCGCGCCCAGCCCGGTCCCGGCGCC
>NZ_JBLVOL010000119.1:0-15086 GCF_053543755.1 Achromobacter semiaridum
GCGCCCGCGCCCAGCCGCCGCGCGGCGCCGTCCGACGACGACTGGGAATCTTTTTGATGCCGGCGCAGCCGGCGAACAGGTAAGGTATGCGAGGCTATAGACATCTTCTGGCGGCCGCCGCCATCGCGTTGTTGTTGGGCGGCTGCGCGGCCACGGGTCATAACTTTGACCCCGGCAAGCTGGGCACCCTGACTCCCGGCCAGACGACGCTGGAAGAAGCCTCGCGCGCGCTCACCGCGCCGCCTGACAAGCTATACAGACAGACCGACGGCACGCAGCTTGCCCTCTGGTCCTTCAAGATCACGTTTGTCGCCGATGGGCTGTACAGCCGCAAGGAAGCGCTGCTGCAGTTCGGCCCCGATGGCCGCCTGATGCGGCTGGTCGACAGCACCAATATTCTGCTGGAACCTTGGGAACGCCAGAAGTTGCTGGGCCCCGCGCCCATGCCTGACGTGCGTCAGGATTGGGCGCAGCCCATGGCCGAACCCGAGGTCCAAACCATCTACATACCTGGTCCGGGCGAACCGGCCGTGTTGGCGCCGAAAGGCAAGTAGCGCTGGAGTCCGGTAGAGAGCATTGCGGCGGGCGCCGCAATGTACGTCGCCTTGAATGTACCCGCCGTGTAACAGGGCGTGTCCGCAAGGTGGTTTTTCATTTGGTCAGAGCAGTTCCTGAGGGATGGGGAAATAATATGGAAGCGAGTCTCGAATCCGGCGCAAAGGCCGGCAAAGGCGGCAAGAAAAAGGCCGCGCGCGCACCCAAGGTGAAACGCAAGCTACGGCTGCGCGACGCCCGCGTCGGTACGATGCTGCTGTGGGTCATGGCGTTCTTCGCGATTTTGATCGCGGCCGTCGGCGGTCTGGCGGCATTCTTCTTGCAGCACAACTACGAGTCCATCCGCGAAGTCAACGCGCTGACCGAACGTGCCAAGCAGGTCGAGGTCATCAACAGCGACATGCTGCGCGCCCGCGTCAGCCTGATGGTGGCCGCGCGCCACTTGCAGGAATCGGGTTGGGGCAGCGGCGAGAACTCGGCACGCGATGCAGCCGCCGCGCTCAAGGGCGCTACCGACCTGCTGACGGGCGTGCGCAGCCGCTTCTCGGACTTCCAGAAAAACATGCTTCAGGACGACACCGGCCGCCAGCTGTCGATGAACCTGGTGCGTCGCTATCGCTCGTACATTGACGACGGCGTCGACACGATGGTCGAAGCCCTGCGCAGCGAAGACTATTCGACGTTCTACATGGTGAACAACGAATACGGCACGCCGCGCAGCGCCGCCTTCATCGAGGCGATCAGCGACTTCAGCAAGTACATCGGCGACCAGCAGCAAGCCACGATCGACCAGGCCGAAGCCAACTTCAACCGCGCCATGGTTGCCGTGGGCGTCGCCGTGGGCCTGGCCCTGTTGTTGATGGTGTTCTGCCGCATCCTGTTCGGCCGCCTGGTGGTGCGCCCCTTGGTCGAAGCCGGCCAGCACTTCGACAAGATCGCCGCGGGCGACCTGACCAGCCGCGTGGAAGTCAAATCGCACAACGAAATCGGCCAGCTGATGGCTGCCGTCAAGCGCATGCAGGAAAGCCTGTCGCGCACGGTGGCGACGGTGCGCCGTGGCGTGGATGAGATCACCGTGGGCTCGCGCGAGATCGCGGCCGGCAACACGGACTTGTCCAGCCGCACGGAAGAGCAGGCGGCATCGCTGGAAGAAACCGCGGCGTCGATGGAAGAACTGGCGTCTACCGTGAAGCAGAACGCCGACAACGCGCGCCAGGCCAATCAGCTGGCCGCCAGCGCGTCGGACGTGGCCGAGCGTGGTGGTTCTGCGGTGTCGGAAGTGGTCAGCACGATGCAGGGCATTTCCGCCAGCTCGCGCAAGATCTCGGAAATCGTGTCCGTCATTGACGGCATCGCCTTCCAGACGAACATTCTGGCGCTGAACGCCGCCGTGGAAGCGGCGCGCGCCGGCGAGCAAGGCAAGGGCTTTGCGGTGGTGGCGGGCGAAGTGCGCTCGTTGGCCCAGCGCAGCGCTCAGGCCGCCAAGGAAATCAAGGGCTTGATCGAAGACTCGGTGCACAAGGTCGGCGCCGGTTCGCAGCAGGTGGAACGCGCCGGTGCGACGATGCAGGAAATCGTGGCCTCGGTGAAGCGCGTGACCGACATCATGGGCGAGATCTCTGCGGCCTCGGAAGAGCAGTCCAGCGGCATCGACCAGGTCAACCGCGCCGTGTCGCAAATGGATGAAGTGACGCAACAGAACGCCGCGTTGGTGGAAGAAGCGGCCGCTGCCGCCGGTTCGCTGCAAGACCAGGCGCATCGCCTGGCCGAAGCCGTGGCCGTGTTCAAGATCAACGCGGGTGAAGTCATTGAAGTGCCCGCGCATCAACTCAGCGGCTACGCGTCGCCGACGCTGACGCAGGGCTGATTCCCGCAGCTTTCCCGCCGGGGCAGACCTCGGCGGGAACGTCATGCCGGATGGC
The DNA here is from genome assembly GCF_053543755.1 of Achromobacter semiaridum. NCBI lineage: Bacteria > Pseudomonadati > Pseudomonadota > Betaproteobacteria > Burkholderiales > Alcaligenaceae > Achromobacter > Achromobacter semiaridum. The sequence goes on from NZ_JBLVOL010000119.1 coordinate 2,478, forward strand.
GTCACGATGCAATGTCGTGACGTTGCAATGCTGTGACGTTGCAATGCTCTGACGTGCCGACGCCCACGCGGCGAATTAATACGCACGTTAAGTTTTCGAAAATAAGACCGTTAATAACAATAACGCCTGGGGAAGGGCGGTGAACAGTGTTTGACGATAGGGCGGCGCTCGCGGGCGCGTCCATCAGACAAACCGGGCGGGGACAGGTTTATCCGGGGCGTTACGGCCGGTTTGCTCGCTGCTAATCATTCGCTGCTCTATAGATGTCACTGGAGACTAGCTGTGCGCGTAAACCTACCCATCAACGATGTGGAAACCAAGCTGCGCGAAGATCAGTATCTGATCTCGCGCACCGACACCAAGGGCCGCATCGTTTACGCGAACCCGGCTTTTGTCGAAGTCAGCGGTTTTACCCGCGAAGAGCTGATCGGCAAGCCGCACAACATCGTGCGCCATCCCGACATGCCGCCCGAAGCCTACGAAGATCTGTGGGAAACGCTGGAAGCCGGCGAGTCGTGGTTGGGCCTGGTCAAGAATCGTCGCAAGGACGGTGGCTACTACTGGGTGCTGGCCAACGCCACGCCCATCGTCGAGAACGACGAAGTGGTGGCGTATTCGTCCGTGCGCGTGCGCCCGTCCGACGAACAGATCGAGATGGCCGAAGAACTCTACGCCCGCATTCGCGAGGGCACGGCGCACGGCGTCCGCATCAAGCGCGGTCGGCCGGTGCGCGCCGGCTGGCGGCGTGGCCTGGATGTGATCGCGTTTCCGTTCCGGCGCAGCGTGCGCAGCCGGATGTTCCGCCATGCCCTGGTGTCCGCCGGCATCGTGGCGGGCGCGGGCGCGTACGGCCTGCACGCCAATTGGGACAGCCTGGGCGCGTGGGGCGCCGGCCTGGGTTGCGGGGCAATCGCGCTGGGTGTGATCGCCATCTTCGGCATGGGTTGGAGCTTGTCGCGTTCCTTGCTGGACCCGATGCTGGACGCGGCCAACATGGCGCGTCAGGTCGCCGCCGGCAACCTGACCACGCAAATCATTGCGGACTCGGATGACGAAGTCGGCAGCTTGAAGTTCTCGCTGGAAGTCATGCGCAAGAGCCTGATCGGCATCGCGCAAGACGTCTATCGCGGCATCGAAGGCACGACCCATGCAGCCGTGCACATCGCGCGCGGCAACCAGGAACTGGCCGGCCGCACGGAAGGGCAGGCGTCTTCATTGCAGCAGACCGCCGCCAGCATGGAACAGCTGACATCCACCGTGCGCCAGAACGCGGACAACGCCCGCCAGGCCAATCAGTTGGCGGCCAGCAGTATGGACGTGGCGCGGCGCGGCGGCGTGGCGGTGGGCCAGGTGGTGGACACCATGCACGGTATTTCGGCCAGCTCGCGCAAGATCGCGGACATTGTCAGCATCATTGAAGGCATCGCGTTCCAGACCAACATCCTGGCACTGAACGCCGCGGTGGAAGCGGCCCGCGCCGGTGAAACTGGCAAGGGCTTTGCGGTGGTGGCGGGCGAGGTGCGCAGCCTGGCGCAAAAAAGCGCGCAGGCGGCCAAGGAGATCAAGGGGTTGATCGAGGACTCCGTGGACCGCGTGTCGGAAGGCTCGGCGCAAGCGGAGCAGGCCGGCGCGACCATGGAAGAAATCGTGGCCGCCGTGAATCGGGTCACAGACATCATCGGCGAGATCTCGCAAGCGTCTCAGGAACAATCCAGCGGCATCGAGCAGGTGGATACCGCCGTGTCGCAGATGGACGTGATGACCGTGCAGAACACGGCGCTGGTGCAGGAACTGGGCGGCGCGGTGATGCAGCTGGGCACTCAGTCCGGCGCGCTGCGCGAGACCATCCGCGTGTTCCGCCTGACGGGCCACCCGTAGCCGATTTCGTAAGCCTCCTATAGACGCGCAGCGCCTTGGCTGCGCACACTGGCCCCTCTCATTGGATTCGTCCGGGAGGGGCCAGTGTCATTGCAGGCGCACATTTATCGCTTTACGTTCACGCCCGCCAGCGGCGCGGCGTTTGACGTCATTGAATTCACGCTGGACGAGGCGCTGTCCGAGACGTATCGGCTATGCGTGGAATTGTCCAGCTTTGATCCCGCGGTGGATTTCGGCGCGCTGCTGGATCAGCCGGCCCTGTTCACGATATGGCGCGGGGCGCTGCCGGTGCGCCACGTACACGGCGTCGTCACTGAATTCGTTCAAGGCGACACGGGCTTTCGGCGCACGCGGTATCGGCTGGTGCTGGAACCGTCTTTGGCGCGTGCCGCGCTGTGTTCGGACTGGCGCATCTATCAGCACCTTTGCGTGCCGGAGATCATGGCGGACGTGATCAAGCGCCAAGGCATTACCGACTACGAGCAGATCACTACCGATGCCCACCTGCCGCGCGAATATTGCGTGCAGGCAGGCGACACGGACTTGGCGTTTATCGACAGGCTAGCGGCAGAGGAAGGCTATTTCTATCGCTACGCGCATTCCGCGCATGGGCACCGCTTGATTCATGGCGACCGGATTTACATCCATGGCGAGATCGCGGGCGGGCCGGTGGTTTACAACCCAATGCCGGGCGGTGATCAGGCGGAACCCGCGTTGCATCGGTTTTCTTATGCAGAGCGCGTGCGCACCGCCGTGCAGACGCAACGCGACTACACCTACACGCATCCGCGCTATAGCCAGGAACATTCGCCGGTTGCATCGGATCTTTCTCATCAAGATGCCCGGTACGAACGCTACGACTACCCCGGCCGCTACAAACGCGACGAAGCGGGCCAGCCGTTTACCCAGACGCGCTTACTGGGCCGCCGCCGCGATGCGCGCGTGGCGCTGGTCGAAGGGGACGACGCGCGCCTGGTTCCTGGCGTGGCATTTGATCTTGTCGGCCATCCTCGTGAAGATTGGAACCACGGCTGGCGACCCGTGCGCATGCGGCATCGGGGCGCGCAGCCTTCCAGCCAGGAAGAAGAAGGATCGGGATCGCAAGGGGGGACGCAGTATCGCTACACCGCTGAACTGGTACCCGACAAGGTCGATTGGAAACCCGAGCCCTTACCCAAACCCCGCATCGACGGCCACCAGATGGCGACAGTGGTCGGCCCGCCCAATGAAGAGATCTTTTGCGACGAATGGGGCCGCGTCAAAGTCCAATTCCCGTGGGATCGCTTGGGCGAGCACGACGAACATAGCTCGTGCTGGATTCGCGTATCGCAGAACTGGGCCGGTGCGCAGTGGGGTCACATGGCGATACCTCGCATCGGACAAGAGGTCATCGTGCAATTCGCAAACGGCGACCCGGACCAGCCGCTGATAATCGGCAGAACTTTCCGGGCGACCAATCTGCCACCGTATGAACTGCCACGGCACAACGTCCTGAACACCATCAAGAGCAAGGAATTCAAGGGCGATCGCGCGAACGAATTGCGGCTGGATGACACGTCCGCGCAGATCAGCGCGGCATTGATGAGTGAACACGGCGACACGCAGCTGCATCTGGGCTATTTGACGCACCCGCGTCCAAGCGGTGGGCAAGCTCGCGGTGAAGGGTTCGAACTGCGCACGGATGAACACGGAGCGCTTCGGGCGGCGAAGGGGTTGTTGTTGACGGCCGAGACGCAACTGCGCGCCAAGGGCGGGCAGTTGGACCGGTCCGATATCGTCGCGGCATTGCAAGCGGCGCTGGAACTCGCCCGCAACCTGGGGGATTACGCCGAAAAGCACGAGGGCATTGCCCACGACGCCCAGCCGCAGCAATCCCTGTCGGATGCGGTGCGCGACCTGGGCCACGGCGCCAATAACCAGTCGGACGACGCGGGCCAAGGCGACGCTGGCGCCATCGCGCTAAGCGCCCCAGCCGGCATCGCCGCCGCCACCCCGGCAGGCATCGTGATGTCGGCCGGTGGCAATGTGGACAGCGTCGCGCAGCAACATCAGCAGGTCAGCGCGGGCGACAAGATCGTGCTGAACGCGGGCGGTGACCTGGGCCTGTTCTCGCAAGGCGGTGCCCTGCGCCAGATCGCGCATCAAGGCGAAATGCTGCTACAGGCGCAGCACAACGCCATTCGCATCCAGGCCGATCAAAGCGCGGAAATCACGTCCAGCCAACAACACGTGCTGGTCGCCGCCGACAAACACATCACGCTGTTGTGCGGCGGGGCGACGATCAAGATCGCCGACGGCAATATCGAACTGGGCATGCCGGGCACGTTTACGGTGAAGGCGGCGCAGCACGTTTTTTCGGGGCCAAGCAGCGCGTCAATGGAATTCAACACCTGGGACGCAACGCCCTTCGACGACACCTACGTCGTGCGAGACGCCGCCAGCCTAGAGCCGCTGGCGCACACCAAGGTGGAATTGCGCCGGGGTGACGGCGCCATCTTGCAGGTTGTCACCGACGCCCAGGGCCGCCTGCCCATGCAGCAGGATCTGTTGATGGACCTGGTCAGCATGCGCACCGTGTCGGCTGATTCCGACGCACAAGACAATCGCAAGGAAAATGCATGAAGCCGATGCTGCCCGACGACGAGGTGCTGATTCCGTGTACACGCGACGACCTGGGCCGGCGAGTGTATTCAACACGCCTGACGCCGACAGAAGACAAGCGCGACAAGGTGCTGCTGTGCTCCGTGCCGGCGCCGATACCAGTGGTGTTTCTGCCCGGGGTTATGGGTACGAATTTGCGGAACAAAGCGACCAAGGCGACGGTATGGCAACCGCCGAATACCAGCTTTTCAATTGCCGATATTTTCGGGCTGATTGCTGCGATCTTCACCTGGTGGAGTCGGGGTCCAAAAGTTCGCCAGAAGCTGTTGGATCCGGTGGCCGTCGAGGTGGACGGCAGCGGCCCGATCAGTCTGGGCGATTCTGGGCTAAACGCCGACGCGGCGCGACGACGCGGGTGGGGCAGCGCTCACAAGATGTACTACCACCCGTTCCTGGCCCGCTTGGAACAACGGCTGGACAACATCTATCGCGCTCGAAAAATTCAGGAATGGTGGAACGAAGAAAGCCTGCGCGAACCAGCGGAATACGGCGAGGAACGGGGCCAGGTCACCGCGCTGACAGAAGATGAACTGATCCGCGCCGGCAAATACCAGTTCGACGTCTGGTGCGGCGGCTACAACTGGCTGCAATCCAATGCGGATTCCGCAGCAGACATCCGCGACTACATCGAAAACACGGTGCTAGCCCATTACCGCGACGAAGGCGGCATCAGCGCCGAGCAAGCCGACAGCATGAAGGTGATCCTGGTCACGCACTCGATGGGCGGCATCGTCAGCCGCGCGCTGACTCAGTTGCAGGGGTACGACCGCGTGCTGGGCGTAGTCCACGGCGTGCAGCCCGCCAGCGGCGCACCGGCAGCCTATCACCACATGCGCTGCGGTTACGAAGGCGCGGTTCAGATCATCCTGGGATCCAACGCCGGCGAGGTCACCGCGGTCGTGGGGCGTTCACCGGGCGGCCTGGAATTGCTACCCACGACGCAGCACCGAGGCGGCATGCCATGGCTGTTCGTGCGCGATGCCAAGGGGCAGGTGTTGAAAGACGCAGCCGGTGTTCCCCGCGCCTATCCGCAACGCGGGAATCCGTACGAAGAAATTTATAGGACTGAGGCGTGGTATGGCTTGGTGCCGGAGCAAAACACGAAGTATTTGAATATGTTGGAGAAATCGAAGGGGTCGAATTCACCAGTGAATGGTCGGCCGGATTATGAAGAATTGATAGGCAGGGTCGCTCTGTTTCAAGATCGTTTGTCGGCCGGAGGCTATCACCCCCAGACGTATGTGCACTACGGCGCTGAAGACGGCCTGCATAGTTGGCGCGAAGTTATTTGGCAAGGAGATCCTATGCCCCTCGAAATTTTCGGGGCTGATCCCAAAGACGATGGCAACGGGAGTTATCAAGGCTGGTTCGAACGGAAACTGCCCACGCTCGTTCCCACCACGCCACCTTGGACTGCTCAGGGCAAGGATACGCATGGCAGCGGCGGAGACGGAACGGTTTCTACTGACTCCGGCCGCATACCGGGTAGAAGCGCAGTGAAGGCAAGCTTCCGTCACGGAAGTAAAGGCTCTGGCGAATACAACCAAGATAAAGGCTACGAGCATGCGGATAGCTATGTCGACGAACGCGCTCAATGGGCAGCGATATTCAGCATTATCAAAATTGCACAGCTGGCAAACTGGCATCCCGCCGACAAAGGGAAGGATGATTGATCCAATTCGCGCATTGATCGCCGTGGGTATGGCGACTTCCATAGCGCTTGCCGGCTGCGCTCCGCTTATAACCCAATCTCGGAGTCCCACCGTGAACGAAGATGGATGGACCACGCACTGCTTCGGTCGTTTCGCAATCGACTTACCTGGCAATGCCGTCATCAGGCCGAGTTATAGATTGTGGGGCTTCCAGCTGGAGCCGTTGGGAATCCCCGCTTCCGCGTTTGGAAACATTCTCGACGCCCAAGAAATCGCGCTTAAGGCGCAACATCATCTGAACTCCAATGGCAGTATGTTCTTGCGCCGAATCGACTTTGGCTCAAAATCAATAGGCCTATTTTCCTGGAATTCGGAGGTTAGTACGAGAGTCTACCGCCTGGACACTTACGCTATTGCCGAGCCTGCGGGAAGTATCTATCGACTACAGGTGCGTGTCTCCGACGACCGAGAAGAGTTAGCGCTCAATCAAGCGAGAAGCTGGACCAGCAACCTGCGTTCACGCGAACCGCTGGAAATTCCTACCGACCCCGGCTTTTGCATCGACGGAGCCTTCATCGCCGGCAGCGCATTCCAAGTCGAAGAGTTCGAGGTTGGCGTGACCTTCCCCAACCATCCCGGCGCGCAGTTCCTATTCCGCTCCAGCACCGGCGCCGAAGAGAACCGCTTGCTGGAAAGGATGGGCGGCTTCCTGATGGGCGTTGCCAAGCTGGTGGCGGGCATGACCACCTTGCGCAAAGGCGAGCGCAACATCGGCCCGATCCAGGCCGAGGAATACGCCACGGCGGGCAGCCAGGAAGGGCAGCGGCTTTACTCCTTTACCTGGGAATCGCAGGGCAAGGATGACTCGATCACGGAGCCGAATCTCGCCGCACAGTTGGGCGTCCTGGGGCGCGACCGCGACAACCAAGGCAACCCGCCGCCGCCCGCCTTTGCATCGGACGCGGAGGCCGTGGCGTTATGGGATGCGATCGTCGAGTCCATTCGCCTGCGTCCCGGCGCGGCGGGCGCCTCGTCAAGCCAGGGCACTGCGAGCACGGGCTTGACGGCGGTGTCCGGCACGCCTTGTCCGTGGCCTGGCATCTGGAAGTGCGACGGCGCGGCGCAGGAACCTGAGCAAACCTTCATGCATGGCCAGATCCTGCCGCTGGTCGACGGGCGTGTAGTGCCGTGGCGGCTGGTCAAAGCGTTCTGATAGGTAGCGATATGAATCCCGTGTTTCAAGCATTGATTGCTGCTGGCCTGGCAGCTTCCCTGGCGCTGTCAGGCTGCACCGCTTTTCCGACCCCATCCCGGAGTTCCACCGTGAACAAAGATGGATGGATCACGCACTGCTTTGGTCGCTTCGCTATCGACCTGCCGCCGAATGCCATCATCAGACCAGGCTATCGGCTGTGGGGCATAAGCCTGGAAAAGCTGCAAGATCCGGCCTCTGCGATCGCGGGAATTCTCGATGCCCGAGAGCGCGAACTGAAGGCGCAGCCCCATAGCAAGACCGGTGGCAGTATGTTCGTTCGGCGCATTGAGTTTGGCCCAGGGGCGCGGGGCATTTACTCCTGGTCCAGCAGAGTTAACTCGGAGGTCTATCGCCTAGAGGCTTATGCCATTGCTGAACCCTCTGTTCAGGTTTATCGCTGGCGACCAGAAATATCCTATGACCGCGAAGAGCGCGCGATGCAACGCGCAAAGACCTGGACCAGCAACCTGCGTTCACGCGAAGCGCTGGAAATTCCTACCGACCCCGGCTTCTGCATCGACGGAGCCTTCATCGCCGGCAGCGCATTCCAAGTCGAAGAGTTCGAGGTTGGCGTGACCTTCCCCAACCATCCCGGCGCGCAGTTCCTATTCCGCTCCAGCACCGGCGCCGAAGAAAACCGCTTGCTGGAAAGAATGGGCGGCTTCTTGATGGGCGTTGCCAAGCTGGTCGCGGGCATGACCACCTTGCGCAAAGGCGAGCGCAACATCGGCCCGATCCAGGCGGAGGAATACGCCACGGCGGGCAGCCAGGAAGGGCAGCGGCTTTACTCCTTTACCTGGGAATCGCAGGGCAAGGATGACTCGATCACGGAGCCGAATCTCGCCGCACAGTTGGGCGTCCTGGGGCGCGACCGCGACAACCAAGGCAACCCGCCGCCGCCCGCGTTTGTATCGGACGCGGAGGCCGTGGCGTTGTGGGACGCCATTGTTGAATCCATTCGCTTGCGTCCCGGCGCGGCGGGCGCCTCGTCAAGCCAGGGCACTGCGAGCACAGGCATGACTGCGGCGTCCGGCACGCCTTGTCCGTGGCCTGGCATCTGGAAGTGCGACGGCGCGGCGCAGGAACCTGAGCAAACCTTCATGCATGGCCAGATTCTGCCGCTGGTCGACGGGCGTGTAGTGCCGTGGCGGCTGGTCAAAGCGTTCTGATAGGCAGCGATATGAATCCCGTGTTTCAAGCATTGATTGCTGCTGGCCTGGCGGCTTCCCTGGCTTTGTCCGGCTGCGCCGCGTTCCCGACCCCATCCCGGAGTTCCACCGTGAATAAAGATGGATGGATCACGCACTGTTTTGGCCGGTATGTGATCGACCTTCCCGCGAATGCAGTTATCAGACCCAGTTACAGGCTGTGGGGTGACCCGCTGAAGTGGATGACAGAACGGGCTTCGGCACTTGGCGACGTCCTCGCTGCAAGAGAGCGTGATCTCAAGGCACAGCCGCATCAAAAGAGTAACGGCAGTTTGTTCTTACGTCGCATCGCCTTCGGTCCCGACGCGATGGGACTCTCTTCCTGGTACGCGGACTACAGTTTGGAGGCCTATCGCCTTGAGATCTATGCGGTGGCACAACCGGCGGGACGGATTTTGCGGTTGGAACATCTTGTATCGCCCGATCGCGAAGAGATGACTTTTGGGTACGTAAGAAACTGGACCAGCAACCTGCGTTCACGCGAAGCGCTGGAAATTCCTACCGACCCTGGCTTCTGCATCGACGGCGCCTTCATCGCCGGCAGCGCATTCCAAGTGGAGAGCTTTCGAATTGGCGTGACCTTTCCCAATCACCCCGGCGCGCAGTTCCTATTCCGCTCCAGCACCGGCGCCGAAGAAAACCGCTTGCTGGAAAGGATGGGCGGCTTCCTGATGGGCGTTGCCAAGCTGGTCGCGGGCATGAGCACCTTGCGCAAAGGCGAGCGCAACATCGGCCCGATCCAGGCCGAGGAATACGCCACGGCGGGTAGTCAGGAAGGGCAGCGGCTTTACTCGTTTACCTGGGAATCGCAGGGCAAGGATGACTCGATCACGGAGCCGAATCTGGCCGCGCAGTTGGGCGTCCTGGAGCGCAACCGCGACAACCAAGGCAACCCGCCGCCGCCCGCCTTTGCATCGGACGCGGAGGCCGTGGCGTTATGGGACGCCATTGTTGAATCCATTCGCCTGCGTCCCGGCGCGGCGGGCGCCTCGTCAAGCCAGGGCACTGCGAACACAGGCATGACTGCGGCGTCCGGCACGCCTTGTCCCTGGCCGGGCATCTGGACGTGCGACGGCGCGGCGCAGGAACCTGAGCAAACCTTCATGCATGGCCAGATCCTGCCTCGGTAGGCGGTCAAGCCGTGGTGTGGCGGCTGGTGAAGGCGTTTTGATGGATCTAGCCAGCAGCAGCGAAATCGATCAATCTCGCCTGCGTCGAGGAGGCGCGGTCCTATCGGTCTGCCAGCTTCAAGGCGGCGCGGTCCTATCGGTCCTCCAGCGTCGAGGCGGCGCGGTCCTACCAACCCGCCAGCATCTTAGGGGCAAGGCCCTACCGGCCCGCCAACGCATCCACCACGCGGCTCATCGCGCCCAGCCCCGATTCGAATAGCGTTTCCAGAAACGGCCCCGCGTGGGGTAGCACCACCGTCAGCACGGTGACGCCGATGATGAGGGTGACCGGAAAGCCTACCGAGAACACGGACAGTTGCTGGGCGGCGCGGTTCAGGATGCCCATCGCCAGGTTGATGGTCAGCAGCGCGCAAATCAGCGGCAGTGCCAGCAGCAGGCCAGAGACGAAGACGGTCTTGCCCCATTCCACCACGACGCCCCAGCCGTTCTGGTGCAGCTGGATCGCGGCCACCGGCAGCGTGTCGAACGATCGCACCAGGGCGGCCAGCACCAGCAGGTGGCCGTCCAGCGCCAGGAAGGTCAGCATCGCCACCATGTTGAACAGGCGCGACAGCACAGCGGTGTTGGCGCCGGCGCTGGGGTCGAAGAACGAGGCGAACGACAAGCCCATTTGCAGGCCGACGAATTCGCCGGCCGTCTGCACGGCGGCGAACACGATGCGCATCGTGAAGCCCATGGCGATGCCGATCAGCACCTGCTGCATCACCATCCACAGCCCGGCATACGAGCCCGGTGAGATCGGCGGCATGGGGTCCAGCGCGGGGCTTACCGCCACGGCAAGCACGAAAGACAGGCCGACCTTCACCTTGACGGGAACGGCGGATTCCGAGAACAGCGGTGCGGTGCCGATCAGCGCCAGGATACGCACGAAGGGCCAGAGAAACTGGCCGATCCAGCCGTTGAGCTGTTCGAGCGTGAAGGCGATCATGGGGAAACGTCCGGGGCCGGGCGGCGCGGGCCGCTCAGGACACCAGCATGGGAATCTGGCCGATCAGCTGCCGGATGTAGTCGACCATGACGCCGATGAGCCACGGGCCCAGCAGCACCAGCACGCCGCACATGGCCAGCAGCTTCGGAATGAACGACAGCGTCATTTCGTTGATCTGCGTGGCCGCCTGGAAAATACTGATGACCAGGCCCACCACCAGCACCACCAGCAGCAGCGGGCCGGCCATCGCCAGGACGATCTTCATCGCCTGGTAGGCCATGGTCATGACGGTTTCAGCGGTCATGGCGATTGCTCCGGCGTTATTGGTAGAAGCTTTGGGCCAGGGAGCCCATCAGCAGGTTCCAGCCATCGGCCAGCACGAACAGCATCAACTTGAACGGCAGCGCCACGGTCACGGGCGGCACCATCATCATGCCCAGCGCCATCAGCACGCTGGCCACCACCAGGTCGATGATCAGGAACGGGATGAAGATCGTGAAACCGATCTGGAACGCCGTCTTCAATTCGCTGGTGATGAAGGCGGGCACCAGGATGCGCAGCGGCACCTGCGATGGGTCTTCCAGCGCGGGTTGCTTGGCCAGGTTGGCGAACAGCGACAGATCGTTCTCGCGGGTCTGGTGCAGCATGAACGTACGGAGCGGACCGGCGGCGCGTTCCACCGCGGTTTCAAACTGGATCGACCCTTCGGACAAGGGTTTGTAGGCGTCGGCGTAGATCTTGTCGAACACCGGCGACATCGTATAGAAGGTCAGGAACAGCGCCAGCCCGATCAGCACGTGGTTGGGCGGCGACATCGCCGTACCCATCGCGCTGCGCAAGAGGCCCAGCACGATGATGATGCGGGTGAAGCCCGTCATCATCAACAAGGCGGCCGGCAGGAACGACAGGGACGTCATCAGCAGCATGGTCTGCATGCTGAGCGAATACGTCTCCGAACCGTTGGGGCCGGGGGTGGCCGTCAGGGCGGGCAGGGTGGCCTGGGCGACGACTCCGGCCGGAAAGAAGGCCAGACCCAGCACCGCGGCGGCGGCCAGCAGGGGCAGCGCGCGCGGGCGAGCAGGCAGGAGTGTCGTGCGAGAGAGAAAGCTCATGGGTGTCGCAAAGATGCGCGTGTCGCGCTAGCGGCGCTTGAGCGCCTGGCCCAGCTTGGCCGCGAAGGCCGCGGCGGGCAAGGGCGAACCCTCCGGCATCTGGCCGGCGGGCAGGGTGTGCAGCGTGGTGAGCTGGTTCGGGCCTACGCCCACCACCAGCCAGGTGTTGTCGATTTCAACGACGACGATGCTTTGGCGCGCGCCAACGGGCAGGCTGGCCACTTGCTTGAGCAGGTTGCCGCCGCCGCGCTGGGTCAATCCGGCCCGCCGCGCCAGCCAGGCCGATACCAGGATGGCGGCCACCACCAGCACCAGGCCGATGATGACGCGCAGCAGGGCGGATTCAGTCATGGCGCCGAACTGCTAGCGGCGGTTGTTCAAGCGGTTGATCCGCTCGGACGGGGTGATGATGTCGGTCAAGCGGATGCCGTACTTGTCTTCGACGACCACGACTTCGCCCTGGGCGATGAGGTAGCCGTTCACGAAGATGTCCATCGGCTCGCCGGCCAGGCCGTCCAGCTCGACCACGGAACCCTGGCCCAGCTGGAGCAGGTTCTTGATGGTCAGGCGGGTGCGTCCCAGTTCAACCGTCAACTGGACGGGAACGTCCATGATCAGGTCGATGTCGGTACCGGTGCCGCTTGTGGCGCCGGCCAGCGGCTTGAACACCGACTGCGCCGCCGATTGCGCGGCGGGGGCAGCGGGCGCGGCGGCCGGTGCGGGAG
>NZ_JBLVOL010000120.1:0-12378 GCF_053543755.1 Achromobacter semiaridum
CCCGCGTTCGATGGTTCTGGAGATTGCGCATTCCATGCGCACGACGCCGGAGCTGTGGCAAGAGCAAGGGTTCACACTCGTGCGCACCGTGGGGCCGCTCGTCATTTTCCGCAACGTGCTGATCGTCGACGGCAAACTCATCGACCTGACGACAGACGAGTTTCGTGAACTGATCGCCGCGCGCACGCACTGGAGGGTCACCACCAAGTTGCGGAACCGCTCGCTTTCACGGGTGCGACAGGACGAGTGGCACCGCGCGCATTCGCGCCTCCCCACGTTGAGGACCAAGCCCTGACTTGTCACTGCATGATTTGACCTTCGAACCCCGGCCGCGCGCCGGGGTTTTCTTTTGCGCATTGCAAGCGCTGAGCAAAGGGCGCGGCCCAAGTTGTAAGTCGCCGCTGAGAAAAACGGGAAAGCCTGGGCACGGTATAGACCGAGCGGGCACAAAAAAGGACCAAAGAAATTTGGTCCAATCTTGGTCCACGCAGCGTGGGAAAACTCGGGAATTGCCGTTGTTAGCTGGGACTTGATGTGCTTGAAATCATTCAGGAAAAAGCCTGAATTCAACGCCAATTTCGCATTGCGAACGCGACGCTCTCCCAGCTGAGCTACCGCCCCAATGAAGCAAGAGCAAAACTATACCTGAACAATAAAGCGCCGCGCAATACGGCGTGCGGCAATTATTTTCAGACGAATTCCAGGGTGGCCACCACCGGCGCGTGATCCGACGGCTGCTCGTTGCGGCGCGGCTCTTTGTCGATGACGCAGGCGACGCAGCGCTTGACCAGCGGGGCCGACAACAACACGTGGTCGATCCGCAGGCCGGCATTGCGGCGGAAGGCAAATTGACGGTAATCCCACCAGGAAAACGACTTTTCGGGCTGCTCGAACAGGCGGAACGAATCGGTCAGGCCCAACTCCATCAGGCTGCGCAAGGCCGCCCGTTCGGGTTCGGACACCAGCACCTGGCCTTCCCATTTTTCGGGGTTGTGCACGTCTTCATCGGCCGGGGCGACGTTGTAGTCGCCCAGCACCGCCAGGCGGGGATACTGCTTGATTTCCTCGGCCAGCCAGTTGCGCATGGCATCGAACCAGGCCAGCTTGTACAAATACTTGTCCGAATCCACCGACTGCCCATTGGGGCAGTACGCACAAACGACCCGCACGTCGCCTTCGGGGCTGGGAAACGTCAGCGCCAACACCCGCTGCTGCGGATCTTCGTAGCCGGGAATATTGCGCACCATCGAAGTACCCGGCACGCGCGACACAATGGCCACGCCGTTATACGTCTTCTGCCCCGCCCAGACCGCGTGGTAACCGGCTTCCTTGAACGCCGCCTCGGGAAACTTGTCGTCGGTCAGCTTCAGTTCCTGAATGCACAGCACATCGACCGGATTGGCAGCCAGCCAATCCAGCACCTGCTGCAGGCGTACGTTCAGGGAGTTCACGTTCCAGGTGGCTAATTTCATGTGTCTAGTAGGGCCTTTATTTATTCATGCGAGTCGTGGCGATGTCGCCCTCCCGAAGCCGGGTCAGTCACTTGACTGGCCAGTTTTCCGGGGGGCGTCGGCGGGCGCCAGGAATAGGGGCAGATGATACCGTGGCGACGGCTCGGAACGCGGAAGGCGGAAGGCCGGATGGGGACCTGGGGCCTGGGACCCCGGGCGTGACTCGCGGTCGCCACTGGCCTGTCGTGACGCAGTCAATGCTCGGACCCGCTATTCAGCATGCGGCTCTTGGCCTTTTCGATATGGGCGCGCATCACGTTGCGGGCGCCGTCGGCGTCTTGGGCCTGGATCAGGCGGTACAGGTGGCGGTGTTCGTCGATGGCGGCGCGGGTGCGTTTCCAGGGTTCGCTGTGGACCAGGTGGCGCATAACGTTGACGGCGTGGCTGACGTCGTACTCCAGTGACTTGAGCACTTGCACGAAGCGCTGGTTGCTGGTGGCGGCGGCGATGGCTTGGTGGAAACCGTAGTCGTAGTGATGCGCGATGGCGCCGGAGGCGTCGGCCTCTTCGTAGCCTGTCAGCATGCGGTCCATGTCGTGCAAGTCGTCGCTGCCGCGGCGCAGGGCGGCCAGGTAGGCGCATTCGGGTTCGATCACCATGCGCAGTTCCAGGCCTTCCAGGATGTGGCCGACGCGGCGCGCCGGGTCAACGGCGGGCATGCCGCCCATCAAATCGGGCTTGGCGCGCACGTAGGTGCCGGAGCCTCGGATGGAGTCCACCAACCGGTCTTCGCGCAGGCGGTCCAGCGCTTGGCGGACCACCGGGCGCGACACCTCGAACAGCGCGGCCAGTTCCAATTCGGTGGGCAGCTTGTTGCCCGGCGCGATCTTGCCGGTGGCGATGGCATAGAACAGGCTTTCGTAGACGCGTTCGGCAAAACGCTCGGCGCGTACATAGCCCAGGCCGGATGCCACGTCCGCCAGCACGTCCAGCTCAGGGCGGGGGCGGGAAGCGGATTCCAGCAGTGCATCCCACTGCGTGTCACGCTCGTTGCTCATTGGCGCGTTCCTGAAAGTGAATGGCGTGAAGAAAACGGAAGTTTGTCAGTCGCCATGACAACACCGCGGCGCTCGGGCAAAGACCCTGGGCAAGTACAGATCAGTAACCCTCTGATAGATAAGGGATTACCCGAATCCTCAGTCATAAATTCCCAGCATTGGGAAGAAAGCTGTCAATTCAATTGACAAGTTATGCCGGCCTCCCGTAATTTGCCGTAAACGACATCGCCCGCGCCGCTGACCCGCGGACGGCGACACGGGGTTTCCCGCGGCGCCTGGCCTTCGGCAAAAACCGGCAAACCCGGACTGACCGCCTGGCTGCATCCGAGACAACACGCATCACCGCCAATATGGGCTGCCGCACACCTACTGCTACCCGGCACTTTTTATCGCGCCAGGAACGCTGCGCGCGCGTCGGCGCCTTTCCCGCAACTGGCCGTTCGGCCGCTACTTTACTCCGCACATCGTGACTCAGAAGAACTTTATCGCCAATCAATGGGTGGCCTCCGCCACCGGTGAAACCATTGCCGTCGTGAACCCGTCCGATGGCAAACCCTTCGAAGCGATCGCCCGCTCGGGCCAGGCGGACGTGGACCAAGCCGTGCAGGCCGCGCGCCAGGCGTTTGAGGGCGAGTGGGGCCAGATGGCGCCCGCCGTGCGCAGCCGCCTGCTGATGAAGATCGCCTTCGCCTTGCTGGACCGCCAGGAAGAACTGGCCCAACTGGAATCCGCCGACACCGGCAAGCCGATCAAGCAGGCGCGCGCCGACGCCGCCGCCGTGGCGAGGTATTTCGAGTTTTATGCCGGCGCTGTCGACAAGCTGCATGGCGAGACCATTCCCTACACCCCGGGCTTCACCGTGCTGACCGTGCGCGAAGCGCATGGTGTGACGGGCCACATCGTGCCCTGGAACTACCCGCTGCAGATCTTTGGCCGCAGCGTGGGCGCGGCGCTGGCCGCCGGCAACGCCTGCGTGGTCAAGCCTGCCGAAGACGCGTGCCTGTCGCTGCTGAAATTGGCCGAGATCGCCGCTGAAGTCGGCCTGCCGGCGGGCGCGCTGAACATCGTCACCGGCTACGGTCATGAAGCGGGCGCGGCGCTGTCGGCGCATCCCGGCATCGACCATATTTCGTTCACGGGATCGCCGCAGACGGGCAAGATGGTGGCCCACGCCGCGGCCGACAACCACGTGCCGGTGACGCTGGAACTGGGCGGCAAGTCGCCGCAGATCGTGTTCGATGACGCCGACCTGGACGCCGCCATGCCGGTGCTGCTGGCCGCCATCATCCAGAACGCAGGCCAGACGTGCTCGGCGGGCAGCCGTGTATTGATTCAGCGTGGCGTGTACGAAACGGTGCTCAAGCGCCTGTCGGACGCCTTCGCCGCAACCGTTACCGGCCCGGCTGAAAAGGACCTGGACGTGGGTCCGCTGATCAGCGGCCGCCAGCACGATCGCGTGCGCGGTTTCCTGGCCGAAGCGGAAGCGGAAGGATTGAAGGTTGCCGCGCGCGGCCAGCTTCAGGACGGTGCGCCCGAGTCGGGCTACTACCAGCCGCCCGTGCTGTTCCGCGACGTGCCGCCCAACAGCCGCCTGGCGCAGGAAGAAGTGTTTGGCCCTGTGTTGGCCGCCATGGTGTTCGACACCGAGCAAGAGGCGCTGGAAATCGCCAATGGCACGCTGTACGGCCTGGTGGCGGGCGTCTGGACGCGCGACGGGGGCCGCCAGATGCGTCTGGCCCGCCAACTGCGCGCCGGCCAGGTCTTCATCAATAACTACGGCGCCGGCGGCGGCGTGGAACTGCCGTTTGGCGGCTCGCGCCAGTCGGGCTATGGCCGTGAAAAGGGCTTTGAAGCGCTGTATGGCTTCACCACCTTGAAGACCATCGCCATCCGTCATTGATGGCCGGCCGGGTGGCGTTCGCCACCCGCATGCGGCGCGGCGGCCCGCAGCAAAATATCGGTTAACGTTGATGTTTTGCTTTTGGGGCCCGCCGCCCCGTATTCAGGATCCGTATGTTCACCGGTATTGTTCAAGGCACCGCGACGATCGCAAAGATCGCGGACCGCGAAGGCCTGCGCACCTTCACGCTGGATTTCCCCCCTGGTTTCTGCGTTGACCTGGCCATCGGCGCCAGCGTATCGACGGACGGCGTCTGCCTGACCGTCACTGAACTACTGTCCGAAAACCAGGCCACGTTCGACGTGATGCTGCAAAGCCTGGCAATCACCACGCTGGGCAGCTACGCCGAAGGCGACCGCGCCAACGTCGAGCGCGCCGCCAAGGATGGCGCCGAGATCGGTGGGCATCCGCTGTCGGGCCATGTGGATTTCACCTCTGAAGTCATCATGGTGAAGTCGTCCGACACCAATCGCCTGATGCGTTTCAGCATTCCCGAAGCCTTCCGCAAATACGTCTTCGCCAAGGGCTATATCGCCATCAACGGCGCCAGCCTGACCGTGTCGGAAGTGAACCGCACCGAAGGCTGGTTTGAAGTGTGGCTGATTCCCGAAACGCGCCGCATGACCGTGTTTGAAGACAAGCAGGTGGGCGACTTCGTCAACATTGAAATCGAACGCAGCACGCAGGTCATGGTCGATACGGTGCGTGAAACGGTGCAGGAAAGCCTGGGCAAGCTGCAACCGCTGCTGGAAGCCATCCTGAAGGAAAAGGGGCTGACGCTGGAAGACTTTGTCAGCCCGCAGGGCAAGCTGAAATAACGTGGCCGGGGCACGCGCCCCGGACGGTTTTTTTTAGCCTCATTGCCCGAACGGCCGCCCCTCGGGGCGTACGCGGATGCCCGGTTGCAAGCGCTTCCAGGGCAAATCCGCCGGATCGGCCTGCATCGGGCCGGGCGCCTTGGCCACCAGCACTTCGTGCGCAATCGGCTGGAAGTCGGCGCGAAAGTGCACCGAGCTTTTCACGACCAATATCCCCATTTCCTCTGGCTGCACACCGCCCACGCGAAACAGGTTGCGGTCCAGCATCTGCGCCTTGCTGGCGCTGACCACCACGCGCACGCCGCCGATACGCAAGCCCGCCACGGCGCCCAGATCCACGTCCATGCCGTGCATCATCGGGCCATCAAAACGAAGCTTGCCGGGCGATAGCGTTTCCACGACGAAGTCCCCGGTAAACGGGGAATCGCCCGCAACGCCGGACTGCCCGCCCAGGCTTAACGTGACGGTCTGGCCGATGCCGGCGGCGGTGGCGGCGCGCACGGCGTCCGGGTCGTAAAGCAGTCCCAGCGCGGCGTTCTGTGCATCCGCCTCAACCAGCGCGCGCAGCATGCCGGTGGTGTTGGCGTCGCCGCCCGCGCCCGGGTTGTCTTGCGTATCCGCGATGACGATGGGGCGCGACGCACCCACGGCCAGCGCCTGTGCGCGCCGCACGGCGTCGGCTGGCTCCAGGAAGTCGGGCGCCCATTGCGGTTCCAGCTCAAGCACCTGCCGGTATAGGGTTTCGGTGACGTGTTCGACGGCCGCCGCGTCGGTGCCGTACGCCCACACTACGGGGCCGCACTCCGGAAAATCCGCTGCCGGAAAACCCGGCGCGAACGATATCGATGTGACGCCCGGCGTTTGCTCCAGGTGCGCCAACGCGTCGTACATGCCTTTGGACGGTTGCAGCATGGTGCACATGCCGTTGATCGGAATCAGGAAGGGCAGGCGGCGCACGTGCATCGCCCAGTGGTCGCCCGCCGCGATACGCGCCAGCAGCAGGCGCGCCGCGTGTTCGCCCGTGTCGGCCATGTCCACGTGCGGGTAGGTGCGAAACGCGACCAGCGCGTCGGCCTGTTGCAGCATCTGCGCGGTGACGTTGGCGTGCAGGTCCAGGCTGGCAACCACGGGCACCGCGGGGCCGACGATCTGGCGCAAGCGCGCCAGCAGTTCGCCTTCGCCGTCGTCCAGGTGTTCAGTGACCATCGCGCCGTGCAGGTCCAGGTAGACGGCGTCGTAGCTGCCCGCCCGCGCGGCGTCCAGGATTTCACCAGCAATGCGTTCAAAGGCATCGCGCGTGACGTGCGCGGATGGGCTGGCGCCGGCCCAGATCACCGGGTGCACGGTGTGGCCCGCTGCCTGAATGGCGTTGAAGAAGCCGCCGGCCGGAATGTTGACTGAACGCAGCGCCAGCATGTCCTGGCCGCGCACCATCGCGGGAAAACCCTCGCCGCGGACAAAGTTGTCATACCCCGCCTTGGACGGCGCAAAGGTATTGGTCTCGTGCTGGAATCCAGCCACCAGGATGTGCATGTTTCTTCCTCTTGGATTTTTGAATGTGTGTCGTGGTCTTGCGGCGTAGCCGTTGCCGACCGGACGATTATTGGAGACGTGCCGGGGTTTGGCAATAGCGCCACACAGCGCCGCGCCGTCCGGGTTGCCCGACTGCCGCGCCAGGCCCGCCGGCAAGGTGTATTTAGAAATTCTTGATAGTTAAATGCAGCAAAGACAAGGCTTTCCAGGCATAAACGCCCGGAAAGTCGCATGAACACTCAAGAATTTTCTGAAATTCCCATTGTGCGGTGGTTTCGAGGCGCATCGGAATACAATATCGACACTTTCGGAGGTTCCTATGTCGGTCATATCCGATATCAAAATTCGCCCCCTAGAGCGCGGCGACCTGCACTTTGTGCACAAGATCAACAACAACGACGTCATCATGCGTTACTGGTTCGAAGAGCCTTACGAGGCCTATGACGAATTGGTCGCACTCTATGACCGCCACCTGCACGATCAAAACGAACGGCGCTTCATCATCGAGCACGATACCGGGCAGCCCGCCGGCCTGGTCGAACTGGTTGAAATCGACTACATCCATCGCCGTGCCGAATTCCAGATCATCATTGCGCCCAGCTACCAGGGCCGGGGTTACGCCAAGGCGGCCACCCGCATCGCCGTGGGCTATGCGTTTCGCGTGCTGAACATGCATAAGGTTTATCTGGTTGTCGACAAGGACAACACCGCCGCCGTGCACGTGTACGAACGCTGCGGCTTCCAGATCGAAGGGCTGATGAAAGAAGAGTTCTTTTCCAACGGCGCCTATCGCGACGCCTACCGCATGGCGCTACTGCAACATGAGCACCTGCGCGACGTCGGCCCCGGCGCACCCGACGCGCCGGTGCTGCGCGACTGGCCGCAGGAAGAGCAGACGGGCTAAGCAAGCCCGTCCCGCCGAACGCGTCACTGCATCATTGCATCACTGCATCACTGCATCACTGCGTCACTGCATCACTGCATCACTGCATCACTGCATCACTGCGTCACTGGGCCACTGCATCACTGCGACGCTGCTGCGCCTGCATCACTGCGCGGCGCGCAGCAGGCGCAACCCATTGGCCACCACCAGCAGGCTGGCGCCCACATCGGCGAACACGGCCATCCACAGCGTGGCGTTGCCCGTCATGGCTAGCGCCAGGAATACCACCTTGATCCCCAGCGCCAGCACGATGTTCTGGATCAGCACGCGATGGGTGGCGCGTGACAGGCGCAAAAATGTCCCGATCTTGCGCAGGTCGTCGTCCATCAACGCGACGTCCGCCGTTTCAATTGCCGTTCCCGTGCCAGCCGCGCCCATCGCAAAGCCGATGTCGGCGCGCGCCAGCGCCGGGGCGTCGTTGATGCCGTCGCCCACCATGCCCACCTTGCCGGCGCTTGCCTCGTTGGCCTTCAATTTGCTTTCGATGGCGGCCAGCTTGTCTTCCGGCAATTGGTCCCCCCGCGCTTCGTCTATGCCCACCTGCTGGGCGATGGCTTGCGCGGTGGGCGTGTTGTCGCCCGTCAGCATCAGAGTACGCACGCCCAGCGCGTGCAGGTCGGCGATGGCCTCGGCGCTGCTGGGCTTGACGGTGTCGGCCACGGCGGCCAGCGCCAGCACCCGCTGGCCGTCGGTCAACGCGATGGCGCTTTTGCCTTGGCGTTCCAATTCGTCCATGCGGGCTTCCAGCTTGGGGCTGGACACGCCCGCGTCGCGCATCAGGCGGCGGTTGCCCAATTGGAAGGTCACGCCGTCGATCCGCGCGCTGACGCCACGGCCGGGCAGGGCGGTGAAGGCGTCCACGTCCAGCAGCGTCTTGCCCGCATCGCGCGCGGCGTTCGCCACGGCCAACGACACCGGGTGGTCCGAGCGCGCCGCCAAGCTTGCCGCGATCAACGCCGCGGGGCGGCGGGTGGCGTCGGATACGTCCCAGTCTTGCAGGTCCGTCTGCACCGGCTTGCCGTGGGTCAGCGTGCCGGTCTTGTCCAGCGCCAGCCACTTCAGGTTGCGGCCTTCTTCCAGATACACGCCGCCCTTGATCAGGATGCCCCGACGCGAGGCCGCCGTCAGGCCGCTGACGATGCTGACCGGCGTCGAGATCACCAAGGCGCAGGGGCAGGCGATGATCAGCAGCGCCAGTGCGCGGTAGATGGCGTCAAACCAGGGCTGGCCCCACAGCAATGGGGGCACGGTCGCCACCAGCAGCGCCACCGCCACCACGGCGGGCGTGTAGATGCGCGAGAAGCGGTCGATGAAGCGTTGCGTGGGCGCGCGCGCGCCTTGCGCCTGTTCAACGGCATGGATGATGCGGGCCAGCGTGGTGTTGCCGGCGGCCGCGGTGACACGGTATTCGAACGAACCGGCGGCGTTTACGGTGGCCGCGTAGACGGGGTCGTCCTGTGCTTTTTCCACGGGCAGGCTTTCGCCGGTGATCGGCGATTGGTCCACGGTGGAACGGCCGCTGACGATGATGCCGTCGGCCGCGATGCGTTCGCCGGGGCGTACCCGCACCACGTCGCCCACGTTCAACTGTGCGGCCGGCACCTCGTGCCAGGCGCCATCGGCCTGACGCACGGTGGCGGTTTCGGGCGCCAGGTCCAGCAGGCCGCGCACGGCGTGGCGGGCGCGGCCCAACGACCGGGCTTCGATCAACTCGGCCACGTTGAACAGGAACATCACCATGGCCGCTTCGGGCCACTGGCCGATCAGCACCGCACCGGTCACGGCGATGCTCATCAGCGCGTTGATGTTCAGGTTGCCGTTGCGCACGGCGATCCAGCCCTTGCGGTAAGTAGTGACGCCGCAAGCCAGGATGGCCGCCACGGCCAGCGCGGCGGTCACGCCCCAATGCCAGCCCGCGAAGTGCGAAAACTCGGACAGCGCGGCCAGCACGCCGGCCCCGCCGATCAGCCACCAGTTCACGCGGCTGGCAGCGGGGGCAGGGGTGCCCGCCGCGCCGTCGGCCAGGGGTTCCGGCGTCATGTCCAGCGACTTGATGGCCGCGATGACGCGGTCCAGCGCGCCTTCGGCGTGCACCACCGTCAGCACGCGCTGCATCAGGTTGAAGTCCAGCGCGTGCACGACGTCCAGGCCGTCGAGCTTTTTGCGGATCAGGGTTTCTTCGGTGGGGCAGTCCATCTGCCCGATGCGCAAGCGCGCCAGCGCCTGGCCGGGGCCGGCCGTAAGCGTCGCCGCGCTGCCGGCCGACGCGGCAAAGGCCTGGCCGCCATGGTCATGGCCGCAGCAGGCGGCGGGGGCGGGGGCGGGGGCGTGACTGTGGCCAGGCCCGTGGTCGTGGTTGTGGCTATGGCCGGGGCTGTGGTCATGGCCATCCTTGCCCGAGCCATGGTCATGGCTGTGATCATGGCTGTGTTTTTGGCTGTGATCATGGCCGTGCGCAGCGCGGCCATGCGCGCCGTGATCATGCGTGGCGTGGTCGCGCCCCTTATCCCCGTGGTCATGGTCATGCCCGCCGCAGCAGGCGTCGGGCTGCCCGGCAGCGCGGTGATCGTGCGATTTGATCGGAGGAAAAGCCATCTTCTGCGCCTTGTTGAAACGGATGACGCCATTGCACACCTTGGAGTTACTATAGGGTCAAGCCCAAAATTTCACTCGGAATGCGTTCCAGGAGGCGTCATGCGAATCGGCGAATTGGCGACGGCGGCCGGCACTACGGTCGAAACCGTCCGTTATTACGAAAAAGAAGGCCTTTTGCCCGCGCCCGACCGCGGGCTTAATAATTACCGCAGTTACGGCCAGGCCCATCTGGAGCGTCTGCGGCTGATCCGCAATTGCCGGGCGCTGGACATGACGCAGGACGAAATCCGCGCCATCCTGTTCCTGGCCGACAACCACCAAAAGGGTTGTGGCCCTATTAATGAGCTGTTCGACGAACACATCTCGCATGTGGATGAACGTATCGCCGAACTTCTGCAACTGAAAGCCCAACTGACCGAACTGCGCCAGCGCTGCCTGTCGGCGCGGCCGGATACGGACGATTGCGGCATCTTGCACGGCCTGTCTGAAATGCAGGTGGAAGAGCGCCAGGAACGGCATACGCATCTTGGCTGAACCCCAGGGCAACCACCCTCCATTCGCCGCGATGCCCTTGCCGCCGGTCAGGGGATACCCCAATCCGCCCGACGCCATCGCGTAATATGAGAATCTGTCTTTTTTACAAAAGCGCCTGAATCAATGACTGCTGCCACCACTCCCACCGCCACCCCGCTGCACGCGCTGACCTCGCGCCGTTCCTTCAAATTTCTGCGCGCGCCGGCCCCCAAGCCGGACGAGCTGGAACAGATTCTGCAAGCCGCCATGTCGGCGCCCGATCACGGCGCGCTGCGCCCGTGGCGCTTTGTTGTGATCCAGGGCGAGGCCATTGGCAAGCTGGCGGATGTGGCACTGGACGCGGTCAAGCGCAGCGGCGACCCGCGCATGACGCCCGAGAAAGAAAAGTCGGTGCGCGAATGGATGGCCAGCGTGCCGTTGTTCATTGGCGTGGCGCAGAAGATCGCCCACGACAACACCAAGATCCCCGAACACGAACAACTGCTGGCCACCGGCTGCGCGGTCATGAACATCCTGAACGCCACGCACATGCTGGGCTACGCCGCGTTCTGGAGCACCGGCGTGGGCACCTACGTCGAAGACGTGCAGAACGCCTTGGGCCTGGATTCGCTGGACTACCGCTTCCTGGGTTACCTGGCCATCGGCACGCCGGGCTGCGCCGTGCCGCCCGCCGACCGCCCGGACTTCCGCGAATTCGTCACGGAGTGGACCGGACCCGTCTAAGGGCGGGTTGTTTGGCAGGGTGCCTTACGAGGCGCTTGCGCGCCAGACAATAAATAACAATAATTCTTATTGTTATTTATTGTCTGGCGTTTTTCCATGTCTTCCTCCGCGCAGCCCTCGGAGCATTCCCCTACCGAGTTGTATCAAGCGCATCACTCCTGGTTGCAAGAGTGGCTGCGGCGCAGGCTGGGTTGCCGCCATGATGCCGCCGATCTGGCGCACGATACGTTCGTGCGCGTATTGGCTGGCCGGCATACCGACGCCATCCGCGAACCGCGCGCATTCCTGACCACGCTGGCGCAACGCACGCTCTTCAGTTTCTGGCGTCGCCGCGAACTGGAACGCGCGTATCTCGATAGCCTGGCCGCCATGCCGCAAGCCAGCGTACCCAGCGAAGAATCCCGCGCCCAGGTGATCGAAGCGCTGATACACATCGACCGCGCATTGCAACGCCTGCCGCCCAAGGCGCGCCAGGCCTTCCTGTATAGCCAGCTTGATGAGCTCAGCTACAGCGAGATCGCCGCGCGCATCGGCACATCGGTGATGACGGTGCGCCGCTATATGAAGCAGGCCATCACGCTGTGCGTGACGGCGCGTTTGGCTGCATGACGTCCCCCATGCCGGTGTTGCCCGCCGACCTGCAATCGGCCGTGGACTGGATGGTGCTGCTGTCCTCCGGTAGCGTGCCGCGCGCCGACCGGGCGCGTTTCGAACAATGGAAACAATCCGATCCCCGGCACGAGGCAGCCTGGGAAACCGTCAACGCCGCCGTCAAAGACCCCTTTGCCACGCTGACCGACGTGCAGCAGCGTCACGCTGCCGG